>DRAO01000284.1 GCA_011041825.1 Chloroflexota bacterium | reverse complement strand
TATGATTACCTGGGGAGTGATGGTGGACACGCTGGAAACGGCTACCGTCTGGAGCAACCTATCCCCCCTGTATCAGGGTGTGAAAGAAGCGCTAATCAAAGCTATCGAGGAGACCGGAAGCCCTGCTTACGTTATGTGTCATATCTCCCACTGCTATTATGAGGGGGCTTCCCTGTATTACACCTTTCTGGGGCGCCAGGCACGGGGGAAGGAACTCGAACAATGGCAATCTGTGAAGCAGGCGGCCACCGAAGCTATCCTGGCCTATGGCGGCACCCTCAGCCACCACCATTCGGTTGGGATTGACCACCGCCCCTGGATTAGGGAAGAAGTTGGCCCCACCGGGTTGAAAATCCTGCGGGCTGTAAAAGCCCTTTTAGACCCCCAGGGCATTATGAACCCCGGCAAACTCCTCTGAGCTTTCCGAAGGTGTTTTCTTGCACGGCAGCTTCGCCGCTGTGCAAGAAAATGCTTCTCCCGCCCTTGTTTACAAGATTGCACACAAGGAGGGGGTTATTTCTTCGACGGCGGCGAAGCCGCCGTCGAAGAAATAGCTTTTCCTTACCGGGGTGGGCTTGAGAAGATTAATCCCCCTCCTTCAGGAGGATGCTGAGGATCAGGCTGACCACGCTGATGATTATGGCCCCCCAGAGGGCAGGCAGAAAGCCATAGATGTAGAAGGGGAACCCCAGCCCCTGGCCTATCCAAGCGGTCAGCATTAACATCAAGGCATTGATGACCAGGGTGAAAAGCCCTAAGGTCAGGATTATCAAGGGACAGGTGAGGAAGCGCAGCACTGGCCCCACCAGGGCATTCACCAACCCGAAGATGAGGGCCACCAGGGCAAGGCCCTGCCAATTGCCGTAGAACTCTATGCCAGGCACCATCCGCACGGCCACCCATAATGCTACACCGTTTATGAACCACCTCAGAAGAAGCCTGCGCAAAGCTCACCTCCTGCGTTTTTGTGATTCAATCAATGTAAATCTCCACCCTCTCGCCGTCTTCTTCGTCCTCAACATCCACGATCTTGCCTTGAGCTCCCGCCTTGATGCTCTCCCATATTTGGTCTAAGTCCACCCCTTCTATCTTGGGGGAGAAGCGGGCTCCCAGGCTGAAGCCCAGGTTCACAAGGCTGAGGGGGATGTTCACGTTTACTTTCTGCTTGCCCGAGTGCAAATCTGTAACCCGGATGCGGAACCAGCGGCCTGCGGTGCGGGTTTTGGCAGCCTTCTCCTCTTCCCCCCGGGCAGATTCCAGGGCTTTCAGGAGCCTGGCGGCTTCTTCGGCATTTATCTTGCCTTCTTCGAGCATCTTCAGGATTCGCATCTTTTCCTCATTCATCATCGGCCAGCACCTCCTTGTTCATTTTCTCGATGTCCAGACGCATCTGGACCAGAACCCTTTTGGTTCGGAAGCCAACTTGCTCCAGGGCCTCCGCCAGTGCTTTGTATCCTACCGGGATGCGGGTGAAGGCCCGGCCTCGAAAAGGCTTCCTCAACGGGGAAGCCACCGCCTCCACCAGTGCCCCCTCTACTTCGCCTCTGACGGAGGGGTGAACCAGGAACTGGAGGCGATGTGTTCCCCCGAAGAGCTTCTGCCATAAAGCGGCAGATGCTACCATCTTGTTGTCCTTAAAAGCAGCCATATGGTGCAGCTTGTAGCCCTGTATCAAATAGGCCAATCGGTTGAGCAGAGGCCTCGTAGACCAGGGACGGAAATCCGCCTCCTTCAATTGATGCAGCCACCGCAACCCTGAAGGCACGGAAGCCTCGGCCAGTTCATATTCCTCGGACCACCAGGAGGGGTTAAAGGGTTTTATCTCCCCGCTCCAGGGCCTTGCCCCCCCTGGTACTGCCGGCTTCATCAATTCCATTTCCCTTATAGCTCCAATCTCCTCGAACCCCAGGCTCTTGTACAGGGATATGGCGGCGGCATTATCCTCCCGCACCTGTAGGATTGCCCAGCGCCCTCCTTCTTCGCAGATGCGGATCAGTGCTGCTTTCATCAGCTTACGGCCAATCCCTTTACGGCGATGGGAGGGGGCCACTGCCATATTGCTTATCTGCCAGCGGTCGGGAGCAACGGGGTATATGGATACGTTGCCCACCACCTGGCCACCTTCATCCCAAACCAGCCCCCTAACCCCCTCGTACATCTCCGGGTCAACCAGGAAGAGCATCCAGGCCAAAGGTCCTAAACGCCCCAGGGAGCGCAATTCCCTGATGGAGTGTTTGCCTTCTTCGGTGAGGTCATCGCCAAAGGCTTCCTCCAGGAGGTCGGCCATCTGGCGCAGGTCCCTCCCCGGGTCTAGAAACCTGATGAATCCGCCTTTCTCCTCCACCTCACCACACCTCCGGGAGGTGTTTTGCCGGGACGCTTCCGGGCTGAGATTGCTCAGATGTGCAATCTTGTAAACAGAAGCGTTTTGCTGAAGTTAACGGGCTCCGGCTTTTTGAAAGCGCCTCTTGACGAACTGCTTTATCACGATAAACCCTATCCCCGCCAGGGCGCTTAACACCCCGCTCCCAAACCAGATGAACCGGGGGTCAATCCGGTCCATAGCGGCTCCCCCCACCAGAGCGCCCAGGGCGAAGCTTATCCCCCAGGTTAAGCCCGATACCCCCATATACCGGCCCCGCAGGTGTTCGGGGGCCAGGTCAGCGGTAAAGGCAGTGCTTACGGGAGCTATCACAAGCTCACCTAAGGTGATTACAGCCATACTGATGGCGAAAAGGTAGAAAGCTCCCGAGAAGCCCACCATAGTGAAGCCAAAGGCATAGATAAGGCTGCCAGCGGCCAGGGAGATGGCCTTGTTGAAGGGCTCCACCAGCCGGGCGATGGGGAACTGAAGCAACACAATCATCCCCCCGTTGATGGACATCAAGGTGCCGAAGTAAGCCTCGGAGATGTTGTGCCATTTCTTCATATAAACGGGCAGGGTAGTCATAATCTGAGCATAGCCCAGCATAGAAAGGATGCTGAGCAGGCAAAAAGCCATAAATAGGCGGTCTTTCAGGACAGCCTTATATCCGTTGCCGTTCTGAGGGTCAACTGCCAGGATTGGTTCCCCCTCAGGCTTTGTCTCCCTGATGAAGAGAGCAAAGATAAAGGCGACTATGAGGACCAGAACGGCTGCGGAGATGAAGAGGAGGACGTAAGAGCGGGTGGCTATGAACCCTCCAATGGCCGGACCTATGGCAAAGCCCAGGTTTACAGCTATACGCTGAAGGCTATAGGCTTCGGTCCTCCGCTCTGAGGGGATGAGGTCAGCTATCATAGATTGAGTGGCAGGGCCAGAGAGATTGCCGATAAGCCCTGCTGCTATCAGCACCGGTATGATGGCGACAATGCTCCTGACGGTGCCCATCCACAGCCACACCACAGCCCCGGTTGCAAGGCCCAGGAGGATTGTGCTCTTTCGGCCCCACCGGTCGGCCAGTTCGCCGCCGATGGTCTGGGAAAATAGCGAGAGGAAGGAGTTCAGGGAGAGCAAGGCTCCTACCAGGGTCATCGAAGCTCCAAGCTTCTGGTTGAGGTAAACGGTGAAGAAGGGGAACACAGCCGCATTCCCTATGCTGGTCAGAAGAGCACCCAGGCACAAGAGCCACAGTTGAGGGGGGAAGGTTTTGAACGCTTTTGTAAATCGGTGCATTTTTATCCCTCCAGCGCTTCCAGGAGCCTGGCTCCCTCTTCGGCTGTGATCTTGCCCTCGGCTACCATCCGCAGGATGATCAAACGTTCTTCTTCCTGGGAAGGAGGCTGAGTTTCCGGACGACGACGGCTTTCCAGCTCAGAGAGGGCTTTGTCCAGGGCTTCCCTAGCTTTGTAGATTCCCTTCCTGATGATCTCTTGGGTTTCTTTCTCCACTTGGTCCCAGTCAATCTGGGCCAGCTTTTGCTCCACAGTTCTGGCGGCCTCTTCCAGTTTGGGGCCCAACTCTTGCTCCAATTTGCAGGCTAATGCCTTAGCCAAAGCATCGGCTTGTTCCAGCAGCTTGCGGAGCTCTTTCTCCAAATCCATCTCCTCTCTTTCCTCGGCCATAGCTGATACCTCCATCCAGGGGGAGGGTTATTCTTGCAAGGATAAGGGCGCTGAAGAGGGCCTCCCTTGCATTTTGGTTTTTTTACCTCTCCCCCCGTAATTTCCTGATGGCTTCATCCACGCTTATCTTGCCCTGGGCTAGCTCATCGAGCACTGCTTTGCGTTTTTCAGGGGAGATGAGGGGTTCTTCCTCAACCTCGTAACCAAGGGCTTTTATGATTTCCAGCAGCCGGCTGCGGGCTGTGGGGTAAGAGATGCCCAGGAGTTCCTGAACCCGGTTGAGCTTCCCTTCACAGCGGATGAAAGTCTCCACGAAGTGGATTTGCTCCGGGGTGAGGCGATAGAGCCTTCCCAGTTCAAAACGACCTTCCAAGGTGGTTCCGCAGTTATTGCAGCGCAACCGGGTGACAAACATATATCCTCCACAGATGGGGCAGGTTCCCAATACCCTGTTCATCAGTTATATCCTCCTGCTCTGGTTGTCTTTGGCGGCTCTGCCGCCGTGCACGGAAACACCACCCTTTTTCCTTCTCTGGCTCCCGGGGGCGGGTTTAACCCCGGAGTTTTCAATGCCCTCCAGGCGGTGGTTTCTGCCGCAGCACAGGGATAAGAGCCACGCTCAAAATTATAGCACACTGTTTGTATTTTGTCAAGCCCTACTTCAAAATATTTGAAGATTATGTTCAAAATTTTCACCAGATGTATCAAGCGCCGATTGGCAATAGTGCCCCATTTTTGATTTTAGGGAGGGTGTTGAAAAAGCCCTTTCTCATTTTGTTTGATGAGCATCCTTCGCTCAAGGGAGGTTAAAAAGGCTTTTTGAGGGTA
>DRAO01000005.1 GCA_011041825.1 Chloroflexota bacterium | reverse complement strand
TCTACATAGATGACCCTCAGAATGTAGAGGTCCAGGGCCGAGTGGTAATGGTAATCCGCCACCTGAGCCGGTAAATCTTCCCTTTGTTAATCGAGATGCAAAGGGTTTTTTGTTGCCTTTAGATTAGAACATAAGTTCTAGTTCCTTCTGTTCCTGCACAGGTGCTTTAGGCCGCTGCGCAGTCATAAAGAGCGATTTCCTCCAGGGAAAGCGAAGGGGTGAGCGATGAAAGGGGTGTGGGAACTTCAGGCTGAGAAAATCGAGATGGTGCTGGCTTCTCACAACATATATGCCAGCGTGAGGAGCGGCGTGATCACCCCCCGTTATGTCCGTTATCACCTTTACCCGCAGATTGGCACCAAGCTCGGGCGCATAAAAGCCTTGGCTGAGGAGATTGCCCTTTTCCTGGGGGTGCCGAACTGCCGCATCTATCGTACCAATGGGGTGGTAAACGTAGAAATACCCCGCTTCAAGGTAACTCCTGTATCCTTATTGCCTTTATGCTTGCGTATCAAAGATGTGCCACCTTGTACGCCTGTGTTGGGGATTGATGAAGAGGGAGCGCCGCTGCTCATAAGCCTGCCCAGCCCTGATGTGGCCCACATATTGATTGCAGGAACCACTGGCAGCGGCAAAACGGAATTGACACGAGTTATGATTTCCAGCCTTGCTATGTACAACCACCAAAGGGACCTTCAGATAGTGCTGATAGACCCCAAGGGGCGAGGCTTCAGGGTCTTTGAAGGATTACCTCATCTGATGGCCCCCATAGCTTCCACCACGGGGGAAACACTCAGCCTTCTGAGGCGCTTGGTTAGGGAGATGGAAAGGCGAGATAGGGAGGGCATCAGCAAACCCCGTATAGCCGTTTTCATTGACGAATTGGCTGAACTGATGTTGGTGGCTCGCAAAGAGGTAGAGCCCCTCTTGGCAAGGCTAACTCAGAGGGGCAGGGAGGCCGGGATTCACCTGATAGTCTGCACTCAAAAGCCCAGCGTTTCCGTAATTGGCTCCTTGGCGAAGGCCAACTTCCCGGTAAGGCTGGTCGGACGTGTGACCACCCCGGAAGAAGCCAAGATTGCCAGCGGCTTAGCCGGGACTGGCGCCGAAAAATTGCTGGGTCGGGGGGATTTCTTGGCCATAGCCAACGGTATGACCATACGGTTTCAGGCTGCTTACATCAAGCCTGTGGAAATCCGAGAGATGGTGGCCAGGTTACAGGGGAGGTCCCTGTGCCGAAAAAATGGGGGAGGGAAGAAGAGGGTTAACTTCTTCGTCAGGGCTTTTAAAGGCCAGCAAATCGCCAGCAAGGGAAGGCATTGAGAAACCCTGTAGTTGAAATTACCACCAGAAGCCAGGGAAAAAGGAGTTACACTTTCTCAATCCCAGAGGAGGAGAAACGATGGGCCTTGGAATGTGGTTTCGGGATGAAATTTTAAATGCACTTTTAGCCGCCGAAGAGGTATGCCGTTCCACCGTTGCTGCCCTGGGCGATGGGTCTGATTATACCAGGGGTTATGAAGAGGGATTTATGGCCGCCCTCTCAACGCTGGCTACCGCCTTTGGGATAAGGTCCAGGGTAGGAAGGGAGAGATTGCACCGTCCAGTCGTCAGAGTGCAGGTGCCTCAGGAATTCAAAGGCACTTTGAAGGTTCTGGAGGGAGGAGGGCGATGAAGAAGTGGCTCATCATAGGTTTCCTGTTATTCGTGGTAACCCTGGCAGCGGTGGCGGGCTTTCGATTAAGCAGGGATTCCCTGGCAGTTATAATGGGGGTGGTATTCGGTGTGGCTGCCAGCATACCTACCAGTCTGCTCATCATATCCTTGACCCGCCGCTCGGAAGCCAGGCAGGATAACAACCTGCATTATACCTATCCTCCCGTAATTATCGTGAACCCGGGGAATGAAAGGCATTCGCTTCCTATGGGCTATCCTCAGCCCCCAATGATAGAATCTGGCCCCCGGCAATTCCGCATCATAGGAGCCGAAGAGAAAAGCTGGGAAGATGTCTTCAGCGATTGGGGAGGTGATTGAAATGAGGTCAGGGTTAATGTGGTTTGATAATGACCCTCATCGTCCGCTGGAGGAGAAGGTTAAGAAGGCTGTTCAGCGCTATAGGGAGAAATTTGGACGGGTGCCCAACATCTGCTATGTCAATCCAGATTTATTATCTGGGGATGAAATTCGCTTGAAATCCGTAAGGGTGGTGGCTTCCTCGAGGATATTGCCCAATCACTTTCTGGTAAGCTTCGCAGAAGAGGAGAAGTAAGTGGACGGTTCATCACACAGCAAGGGCTGTTATCAATAATTCCAGGGCGACGGAAGCATCCGTGCGCCCTGTTTTTATCTCCATATCCAGCTCTAGCAACCTCCGGTATATGGCTTCCAATTGCTCCATTGAGAAGTTCCCCGCCTGGCGGATAGCTTTTTCTACCACGAAAGGATGGAGGGAAAGCCGCTGTGTTATCTGCTTAGCCGAATACCCCTTTCCAAGGAGGGCTTTGACCATTATCATAATCCGAAACTGGCGCACTATCATCCCTAAGAGGGCCAGGGGGTGCTCTCCCTGGTTCAGAAGACGGCGCAAAATCCTGAGGGCTTTCCTGGCATTCCTCCTTCCCAGAGCATCCACCATAGCGAAGACGTTAGCCTCACGGATATAGCTGACTATTGCGTGAACATCCTCCCTGGTAATAGGGCGGCTTCTGTTCACATAGGCAGCCAATTTTTCCAATTCGGAATCCAAAACACGCAAATCATTCCCCACAAAAGCCGCCAACTCTTCGATGGCTTGAGGGGTGATCTCCACCCTTTTCTCCTCTGCTTTAGCTCTTATCCAGGCGTTCAGCTTCTCGCCCTTTAACTTCTCAAAGGTCAAAACCTTGGCTTTACCCTCTTGTTCCAGTTTCCTGGCCAGGGCAATAATGGGATGAGCCTCTCCAAAGGCCCTTTCCTCTTCTAATATGAGCCACGTTGTGGCAGGGAGCCTGGGAAGGTAATCCAGCAGCACCTCTTGAAGCTCCTGGTTTCCCCTCTCCACCCGCTCCAGAAGCCCTTTAACGATTACCAACCTGCCCGGAAGCAGGAAAGGGACAGCCTTGCAAGCTTCCAGCAGTTCTTCGGGCCGGAGCTTATGCCCATCCATAATCGTGGTGTTGATTTCCACCAAGGAAGGCTCGCCTAGCTGCTGCTTCAACCCTTTAAGGGCATTGGTGCGTTGAAACTCCTCATCGCCTTGCAGGATGTATAACACTTTTACCTCCGCACCAATTCCACCTTATGGACCCTTACGCCGCCTCTTTCAAAGCGCCTGACCTCTTTAATTGCTACGTCGTCCACTTCAGGCAAAGTTGTCAGATACCTCTGTATGATGAGGCCAAGAGGCTGGGCCAGCATCACAGCAATGGTAGCGAGGGTAAGGGCTTCCGGAAGGCGAGTCCACCGTCTCTTTGATTTTCCTGCCAGCGCCAGGAAGGCTGAGAATCCGGCCAGTATCCCTGCCGTAGCCAGGTTGGTCCCACAGCGGGGATGCACCGCCAGTTCCTTCTCGCCTCGTTGCAGGCGTACCAAGGCCTCCGAAGCAGCCGCTGCTACCGCTTCAGTGTCCACATCCCCGTACACATAGAATCCCGATTCGCTGCTCCGCCCCACCAACTTCAGGTGAGGGTAACGCCAACTCAAGATGTGGATAGTAGCGTGCTCCAGGGCGTGATTTTGGCGGATTCTCCTGATGATAGGTATATCCAGCAACTTCATCATTCACCTCTCTCTAATATGGTAACTTTCTGCCTGTATAAGCGTGTTTTAACAATCATTTTTCTCCGCTCACCTTTATGCTACAGCCAACCCCTTTTCTCCTCGGAGCACAACCTCTCTCACTGAGGATAGGAATTCGCTGGCATCCAATATCTCGAGTAGAACCGGTTCACCTTTCGGCGAAAGGTGTACGATTACAGAACCGCTCTGTTCAGCATGGTCTATAGGAGCTTCAGGCGAAAGCTCAATGGTGAGTATGTCCTCATCTTTATCATACATTAACTTCATATCGCTCCCTCCGTCCCGGATAAAAGGTGATAACAACCAGGTTATCACCCTCTTTGCGGTAAACAACCCTTAAAACATAATGCTGGCTGATTCTCTTCTGAGCTATGTACCGCCCTTTCTGCTGTGGTATTACCACATCAGGAGCCGTCAAGGTCTCCTCAACTTGCTCACTAGTGACCCTGAATCCGTGCTGCTCCAGTAGCTTGAATTTCCTTAAGGAATGATAGGTGTAAACTATTGCCATAGCATTATGAAATTAAACTTCAACCTTGGTCAAATCCACTATCCCTTTCGGCAACCGGGCGATGCGCTGGAGCAGGGCTAGGCGATTCTCCCGCACCGCTTTGTCCTCCACCATCACGAACACGTCGTAGAAGAAGCGGTCAATGGGCTCCACCAACGGCTGGAGCAAGGCGAAGAGGCTATCTACATCGTCCACTTCCTTGCGCTTGGCCTCGGCTTCCAAGTAAACTTGGTAGAGATTATGCTCCGCCGGTTCCGTAAAACGTTCGGGATAAAGCGGGAGCAGTTCCGGCAAATCCTTCACGATGCGGGCCGGGCGGATGAAAGCGGTCATCACGGTGGGAAATTCGGGCCGCTCGGCCCAGCGGGCCAGGGCCTGGAGGGTGACCCAGGCCAGGTATGGGTCGTCGGCACGCTCGGCCAGCACCGCCTCGATGAGGTCGGCCCGGTAGCCTCGCTCCCGGAACAGTACCCGCATCCTGCCCACGATGAATTCCCACACGCCGTTGATGACTTCTTCGCCGACAGGGATGGGCAAGAGCGTGGCAGTATGCTCCAGCGCCTCCCGCAGCGAGAGGCGAAACGCCCCACGCCCCTTGCCTCCTCCAACCAGAATCTGCACC
>DRAO01000311.1 GCA_011041825.1 Chloroflexota bacterium | reverse complement strand
TTCATTCACTGCTCAGGCCGGGGCTTTTAGCCCTGGCTTGACCGGCCAGCCCGCTTCCAGCGGGCTTTCATTCACTGCTCAGGCCGGGGCTTTTAGCCCTGGGCTTTCTCGGAAGGGAGGAAGTATGCGCACCCGAGAGGAACTGGAGGAACTGGAGCTCCGTACCCTGACCCCTTACGCCGTCAAAAGCCGCTATACCCGTGGCCGTGAATATCCCGAAGAGGAACACCCTTACCGCACTGCTTTCCAACGGGACCGGGACCGCATCATCCACACCACTGCCTTCCGCCGCCTGGAATACAAAACCCAGGTGTTCGTGTATTACGAGGGCGATTATTACCGCACCCGCTTAACCCATACCCTGGAAGTAGCCCAAATTGGCCGCACCTTATCCAGAGCTCTGGGGGTGAATGAGGACCTGGTCGAAGCCATTGCCCTGGCCCATGACCTGGGCCACACCCCCTTCGGCCACTCCGGGGAAGAAGCCCTACACGAATTGATGGCTGAGCACGGGGGGTTTAACCACAATTGCCAGAGCCTGCGGATAGTAACCAAGTTGGAAAGACGCTACCCTAATTTCCGAGGGTTAAATCTCACCTGGGAAGTGCGAGAGGGATTGGCCAAGCACGTTACCGAATATGATAGGGGCTCCGCCGAGGGTTACGAACCGGATAAGGCCGCAACCCTAGAGGCTCAGATTGTCAACGTGGCTGATGAGATTGCTTATAACTCCCACGATTTGGATGATGGATTGCGGGCGGGAATTTTAAACCCGGTAGCATTGATGGATTTGAACATCTGGCGGGAAATCGTAGAGGAGCTGGGGATTGATGTAAACAGGTTTGATGATATGGCTCGCCACAGGGTTATACGTTACCTCATCAATCGAGAGGTTACCGATGTTCTGGAGACCACCACCAAACGTTTACGGGAGGTGAACCCACGCTCGCCGGAGGATGTGCGGAACTTGGGTTACAATCTGGTGGGGTTCTCGGAGGCGATGCAACAACACAACCTGGAACTCCGGGCTTATCTTATGGAGCATTTCTACCGTCATTACCGTGTGGTACGGATGATGACCAAGGCCAAGCGGCTTATCACTGACCTGTTCAACGCCTATGTGAGCGAACCCCGCCAGCTCCCCGAAAGCACCCGTGCCCGCCTGGCCGAAGATGACCTCTACCGTGTGGTGTGCGATTACATTGCGGGGATGACTGACCGCTTTGCCCTTCAGGAACACCGCAAGCTCTTTGACCCTTTGGAGAGGGCGTAAAACCCCTTACCCTGCATCCAACTCCACCATCTCCCCGGTGATGATGAAGATAACCCGCTCACAGATATTGCTCACCCGGTCGGCAATGCGCTCCAGGTTGTGAGCCACCCACAGCAGGTAAGTGGCCTGAGTGATGGTGCGGGGGTCCTGCATCATTATGAGCAGGAGCTCCCTGTACACCTGGTTGTAGAGGCCATCTACCTCATCATCCTCTTCGGGGATGCTCCGGGCTTCCTTCAAGTCCCGGTTGACAAAGGCATCCAAAGCCCTCTGCAACATCTCCCTCGCCTTATCGGCCATACGGGGGACATCAATGAGGGGCTTGAGAAGGGGCTCATCCCCAATCATTATGTTAATCTTGGCGATGCCTTTGGCATGGTCGGCCATCCTTTCGAGTTCCGTGGCTATTTCCATCACGGCAGCGATGGTGCGCAGATCACGAGCCATAGGTTGCTGGGTGGCTATAAGCTGAAGGCATTTCTCCTCCAGGGCAAAGCGCTTCTCATTGATGATGAAATCATCGGCTATAATCTGCTTAGAGGCTTCAAAATCCCTGGCCTTAAGGGCCTCAATAGAGCGGGAGATGGCCTTATCCACCATCTTCCCCATCTCCAGAAGCTCTCTCTGGAGCTTACCCAGCTCAGCCTCAAAGGTTGTACGCACCATAATTTTCCCCTTCTAGAGCTTGTAAACGCCTAATATGCGCTGCTCGGTCTTGCCCTTGATGCGAGCTACTACCTCAACGTAAGGGTAGATGGAAGAGTTCTGAAGCTTGCGCTTCAACAGCTCATCTACCTGGAAAATGCCCGCTGAATTGGTCATCGTTATCTCTATCTTTACCGGGCGCTCCTCCCCCCTTTCTATGGTAACCGACTCCACGGCTAAGGCCGAGACGGAGTGAATGTTAACCTTCCCCGCTTCAAAGGGGATGCGAGAGCGACCCGCTGTCATATCGAGGGCGTCGGCCACCTTAACAACTCCTGCCTCCAGGGTGAGGCAAGGCATATCCCATTGGTGGGCAATGACAGCATGAAGGGACTCGGCAGCCATTATGGTCAATTCGGGTTCCTGGTAAATCCCTTCCAGGAGCTCACGGGCCTTGGGGTAACCCAGGGCAACGCTGAATAACTCGTGCTCATCCCGGTGGATGGCTATGCCGATGTCGTGGAGACAGGAGCCCATAGTGACCACAACTTCCGCATCCTCGTGGGTTAAATCATAATTGGTTACCACGCTGGGTTGAATATCCGCTTCTATCAGAAGCCGGAGGAGCTTCAAGGCGGCATTGGCCACGATGCGGATGTGAACCTCACCGTGGTCGCTTAAACCCAAGCGGTCTATGGCGTTTATGTTAGCACAACGCCACAATTGCGTAAGCTCAGCATCCTGGTTTATGCGCTCCACAAGGGTGCGGAGCTTCTCATTATGCCTGGTGGGTATTTCAAAAGGCATCGCTTTCTCCTTGAGCATTAAGAACCGGGTACAATCCGGGTTCCGGTTTCGCCTTTCAAAGCCCTGGTTAGGTTCTCGGGGTTAGTTATGATGGCTTCCTTACCCCCTTGCTCCAGGTATTGGATTATGGCTTTGATCTTCGGCCCCATACTGCCGGGTGGGAAGTGGCCTTCTTCGTAATAACGCTTAGCTTCTTCCAAGGTCATCTTATCCAACCATACCTGATTGGGCTTACCGTAGTTGAGGGCCACCTTCTCCACCGCCGTGCTTATGAGGAAGAGGTCTGCCTGAACACCTACTGCCAACAGGCTCGAAGCGTAATCCTTGTCAATGACCGCTTCCACGCCCTTAAGGGAGCCATCCTCCAGGCGGATCACAGGGATGCCCCCGCCTCCTACTGCAATCACCACGAACCCCTGATCAACCAGAGCCTTGATGGCATCCAGCTCGATTATCTCCAAGGGGATGGGAGATGGAACCACCCGACGCCAACCCCGCCCGGCGTCCTCCATCACGTCCCAGCCATCTTCCTCCTTGCGGCGCAGGGCTTCCTCCTTGGTCATAAAAGGCCCAATGGGCTTGGTGGGATTTTGAAAAGCAGGGTCGTCTTTGTCCACCACCACCTGGGTGACAACAGTGGCCGCCTGCTTTTTCATACCCCGCCTGAGGAATTCATTGTAGAGGCATTGCTGGAGCATATAGCCGATGGCCCCTTGGGTATCGGCGCCACAGGAATCAAGCGGTACGGTGTGCAGGACGTGACGGGCCAATTCCGAACGCAACAGGATAAACCCTACCTGAGGGCCATTACCGTGGGTGATAATTACATCCCAGCCCTGCTGAATCATCTCGGCTATGTGACGGCAGGTTTCGCAAGCGGTGGCAAACTGGTCAGGAACAGTCTGATGCTCTTTGTCTTTAATCAATGAGTTGCCCCCAATGGCAACCACAGCTATGCGTCTCTCCTTCGACATAGCTCACCCCCTTGTGTTTGAGATAAATCCCCGCAGGTGCTATGCATCCGTAAAAGCTCATAGGTTACCCATAGTCAGCGCCATTATCGCTTTCTGCACGTGCAGGCGGTTCTCAGCTACATCGTAGATGCAAGAGCGTGGCCCGCTGGCAACGGCATCAGTGGCCTCGTGGCCCCTGTCCACCGGCATCGGATGGGTAAAGATGGCATTGGCGGTGCGGGCCATCTTCTCCTCATCGCATATCCACTCCGGATAGCGCATCGCCTTCTCGATTTCCTCCTCCTTGTGGAAGACGCCATCCCGATACGCTTGCGGGCTCATCCAGTGGCGGGAATACACCACGTGAGCCCCCTCGTAGCCGGATACCGGGTCGTGCACGATTTCAAATGTGGTGCCGTTGGCCTCACAATTGGCCTTGACCTGTTCGATAACCTCAGGGTCAAGGTCATAGCCTTCGGGATAGGCCAGGGTCACGTGCATCCCAAAGCGAGAGCCAATGAGCAGCGCCTCTTGCACCGAGCACCAAGAGCGGGCCAGAGCCCCGTGTCCCCAGGTAATCAGAAGCTTTTTGCCCCGAATGGCCTCAGGGTCGAGAGGTTTGCCCACGCCCTTGCCCAACCACTCCATCCAACCCATCACATCGGCCAGCCCCTGGCAGGGGTGGAACTTGTCGTCGGCCATATTGATGACGGGTATATCGGCCCAGCGGGCATACTCCCGGATGAGCTCATCCCCAGCGCCGTAACGGGGGATTTTGTCCTCCAGGATGCGGATGCCCAGGCCCGCAGCGTAGCGGCTCATCACCTTGGCGGCATCTTCCACCGTCTCGCCAGCGGTTTTCTCGGTCTTCAGGCGCATAGCCCGAGGCTCCAGGAATTGAGCGTGCCCCCCCAGTTCGGTAGCGGCTGTCTCAAAGGAGATTCGGGTCCGAACCGAGGGATTGTAAAAGAACATCAGGAAGGTCCTGCCTTGGAGGATGTTGCGCCATCGGGGGGAGAAACGGTCCCTCTTCATCTTAGCTGCCAAATCCAGCACAGCCCACAATTCGTCCATTGACCATTCCTGAGTGCATATCAAATCCTTACCATACAGGTCCATACTTCCCCTCCTTAAGATGTTCATTGGAAGATGTTCATTGGTTAGTAATATCGCCCTCAGGTAGCTCTACGCTTAATCGTAGTCACTTGTAGTCTTTTGCAAAAGTCCATACAAAGGGGGAACT
>DRAO01000439.1 GCA_011041825.1 Chloroflexota bacterium | reverse complement strand
TAGTCATCCTGTTGGCGAAATTCAAACCTGACCCCTTTGGACGCATCCTCAATTTCCTCCTTGATGGGGTGCTGGTCACGTTGGCAATGACCGTTACCTCCTTCTTCTTCATCCTGCTCATCGGCCTCATCGGGGGGGTAGGTCGGCTTTCCAAGAATTCCATAACCTATGGCATTTCCACCCTCTATGTGGAGGTGATAAGGGGCGTCCCTCTGCTTGTGCAGCTCCTGTTCATATGGTTCGCCCTCCCGCAGCTATTGGACATCCTGGGGAACTTGGCGCTCAAAATCCCTTTCCTGGCCGTGGTGGGGCGATGGCTTGTGGAATTGCGGCTCTCCCCCTTCGTGGCAGCCGTATCGGGGCTCTCGATTTGCTACGGAGCCTATATGTCCGAAATCTTCCGTGCTGGCATCGAATCCATCCCCAAAGGGCAGATGGAAGCTGCCCGTTCCCTGGGAATGAGCTATTTCCAGGCGATGCGCTATGTAATCCTGCCCCAGGCATTCCGGGTCATCCTGCCTCCTGTGGGCAATGAATTCGTGGCCCTCCTGAAGGATTCCTCCCTGGTCTCCGTGCTGGCCGTTTCCGACCTGACCCGAAGGGGGAGGGAATATATGGCCCGGACTTTCGAGAGCCTGGAAACCTGGACGATGGTTGCCCTTATTTACCTGTTCCTGACCCTTTTCTTCTCCAGGTTGGTGCGAATTATGGAGAGCAGAATGACGTATGAAGTAAAGTGAAAGCCCTGGCAGCGTGTAGAGGTATATGAACCTCACCCGTTTACGAGCCATAACCATCAAAGAACTCTGGCACATAACAAGAGATTTAAGGACCTTCCTCCTGGTCATCGTGTCCCCTCCACTGCTGCTATTGATAATGTCCTATATATTCGGCCTGGAAGTGAAGCACGTTTACCTGGGGGTAATGGATTTCGACCGGAGCGCATTATCCCGTCGCCTGGTGCAGGAGGTTACGGCAGACGGGGAATTTACCGTTAACATTGAGGTAGCCGATTACGACCACGCCTATCAAGCGCTCCGCAGGGGGGAAGCAAACCTCGTGCTGGTCATCCCCGCTGGCTTCGCCTCCAAGGTTGCAAGAGGAGAGGAAGTAACCCTCCAGGCCATCGTGGATGGGATGGACCCTCTCGAAGCTCCTCAAATAACCTCCAACCTGGAAGCCAGGGTTAAAGCCTTTGTGGAAAGTGCCCAGGGAAGTTCCCCCAACTTGCAGTTGCCCCTCCCCAGCATCCTCTCCCGAGCTTGGTATAACCCCGGGCTGAAGTCTAAGAACTCGATGGTTCCCGGGATTATGGCCATTGTCTTAACCCTCCCGGCAATGGCTTTGGCTCTGGCAGTAGCCCGGGAAGCCGAGGTAGGCACTTTTGAGGGGCTTATCGTCAGCCCTCTGAGGGGCAGTGAATACCTGTTAGGCAAGCTCCTTGCCTACGTAGGGACAGGCTTTATCAGCGCTTTCCTGACGTTGGGAATCGCCGTTCTATGGTTCCACATCCCTTTCAGGGGAGATTTACTGAGCTTTGTCCTGCTAACCCTTGACTTCTTCTTCGCCAGTATGGGGGTGGGGTTGCTCATAGGGCAGACGATAAAGAGCCAACAGGCAACAATGTTCATAACCCTGCTCTATTTCATAGTCCCCAGCTTCTTTATAGCGGGATTAATATTGCCCATAAGCGAGGAATCCCCCTTTAACCTCCTCACCTCTTATGCGCTATGCACCACTCATTTCATAGCTGTGTGCAGGGGGCTGACCCTTAAGGGTATGAAACTCCTGGAGCTGGCAAAGCCAGCCATCAGTATGGCTTTTATGGGGATGGTCTCCACCCTCCTGAGCATTATTACCTTCCGCAAGAAATTGGGATGAGAGCAGGAGGCCTTTATGCCAAGGCTCTTTCAGCTGGTCAGAAAAGAAATCATCCACTTTCAACGGGATATATTGATGAGCTTCTTCATCCTGTTGGTGCCGGTGGCCCAATTCTTCCTTATGGCCCACGAAACTGGCCGGGAGGTGCGCCATCTCCGGGTGGCCGTCCTGGATTGGGATAACACCTCCGAGAGCCGCTGTTTCATCAGCATTATGGATGAGACTGAGAGGCTGGATGTGAGCTTTTACCCCAGGGATGAGAGGGAGTTGCGGAGGCTCCTGGATACGGGACAGGCGGTGTTAGGGGTGATCATCCCCAAGGGCTTTGGGGCCGAAATGTGCTCTTTCCACACCCCGCCTCCCATCTTGGCGATTGCCGATGGCTCTAACGACGTTTCGGCCTCCCTGGCTTTCTCAGGCCTTTATTCTGCCCTGGAGGCCTTTACCAAGGAGAAGGTGAGGAGCCTGGGTCTGGAGTATGAAGAGAAGGTGCGATTTGAGCCCCACGTCATCTTCAATCCCACGTATAACGTCCGCCACTTTACCCTCCCGGCTCAAGTGGGCTTCATAGTGTATCAGATAACCCTGGCTATAGCCTCGTTGGGGTTGGCAAGGGAACGGGAGTTAGGCACTTTGGAGCAGTTGATTGTAAGCCCACTGCCCCGGATAGAGTTGGTTCTGGGCAAAGCCATACCTGCCCTCTTGATAGGGCTGGTAAACTTCGGGGTTTTGCTCCTGGTGGCTATGAAAGTGTACGGAGTCCCTATGAAAGGCTCCCTCGTCCTCCTCATCGGCATCACTTTCCTGTTTCTGATGGCCGAGGTAGGTTGGGGCATCACCATCTCCACCTTTTCCCGCACCCAGCAGCAAGCCATCCTCTTCGTCTTCCTCCAGGCGATGTTCGATGTGGCCCTCTCCGGCTTCATAGTCCCGGTCAGGAATATGCCTTCTTACCTGAGGGCCATCGCCCATTTCATCCCCCTCCAGCATTACCTGAACATTATAAGGCAGATTATGCTTAAAGGGGCTACTCTGGCGGACCTCTGGCCCCGGGTCGTCACCCTGATTGTGCTGGGAGGAGTGATGCTCACCATAGCCGCCATCAACATTGGTCGGCGTCTGGAATAACTTTTCATTGCGCTTAAGCTGAGTTTGTGCTATAATCTTGCCGTGCTATTTGCCAAATCGGTGGTGAGGTGCTGCCTTGGCTAAGGAAGGCAAGATTCGCTGTAGCGTCGGCGTCACTGCCTATAACGAGGAAGCTAACATCGGTAAGCTTCTGGATGCATTGCTCAACCAGAGGTTGAACGAAGTGGAAATCACCGAGATAATCGTGGTGGCCTCAGGTTGCACCGACCGGACGGTGGAGATTGTTCAGGAGTATCAGCAGAAAGACCCACGCATCAAGCTTCTGGTGCAGGAACGGCGGGAAGGCAAGACCTCGGCGGTGAACCTGTTCCTGCGCTATGCCAAAGAGGACATCTGTGTGGTGGAAAGCGGCGATACTTTGCCCCGTTATGATGCCATTGAGAACCTTGTGCGGATGTTCAAGGACCCCAAGGTGGGGATGACGGGCGCACAGAAGGTAGCCGTGAATACGCCTGACCATATCATAGCCGCCCTTTCTCACCTCCGCCTTAAACTAGAACACGAACTCTGTATGGAGATACCTCGCTTGGGCGAGTTAATTGCCTTCCGCAAGGTTTTCGACCAGATTCCACCCGATGTGGCGATGGATGAGGCTTTCGTCGAAGCCCTGGTGATAAAGAGGGGATTGGAAGTACGCTATGCCCCTGATGCAGTGGTGTTCAATATGGGGCCTACCACCTTGGGGGATTTTATCCGGCAACGACGGCGCAACTATGCCGGGCACCTTCACCTCCTGCGGAAATACGGGTATCGGGTCTCAAGCCTTGACAACTGGCGGGTAATACGGCTGTGGTTGGGTGAGTTGTGGGGGGCAATCCGACTTATCTATGTCCTCATAGCTCTGGCTGCCGTAGAGGCCTTTGCCCGCTTGCTCGGAGCTTACGATTACTATATCAAAGGCCGTAAGCATGTGGTCTGGGATATGGCCTGGACCACCAAGAAGGTGGAGCCTCCTCCGCATTTGGAGAAGGTTGAACCCTCAGAAATGACAAAGGTTGCCCTTGATTCCTTCAAGCCCGCCATCGAAGTAAGAGATGAAGGGGAGAAGCAGCTATCCCTCTCTGAAAAGGCTAACCTATGAAGGGTAAACTGATTAATGCGGCTAAGATTGCCATCAGCCTGGGGCTGATGGCCTTTCTTTTCACCAGGCCCGAGATGTCTCAAGCGGGCCAGATGTTGCTTTCCGCCAACCTGTGGTATGTAACCGTTGCTGTGGTAGTTTACATCATTGCCATCCTGGTTAACGTTTACAAGTGGCAATTGCTGCTCAGAGCCCAGGGGATAGAAGTGCCCTTTGGCAGCCTTGCCTCCCACTTCATCACGGGCCTCTTCTTCGCCAATTTCCTGCTGCCGATGGTGGCCGGGGATGTGGTTCGAGGCTATGGGTTGGCAAGGGACTCAGAACAGGCAGCGGAGTCAGCCATCTCGGTGTTAGTGGATAGGATGGTGGGGCTGGCCTCCTTTCTGTTTGCGGGGTTATTGGCGCTGGCTCTTGCCGTTGCCCTGATGGGCAGGGATGATTTCCGCTGGCTGATGTTTATAGTGTTATTGGCCAACCTGGCTTTCGCTGCCCTTTTCCTGGCCCTTATAAGCCGCCGGCTCCGAGGCGTGCTGGAGCGGGCGCTCAAGCTGGGGTTCCTGTCCCGCCTGCTTCCCGTGTATGCTCGCCTTTCAAAGGCCATAGATGCTTACAGGGACAACCTTCCTGCGTTATTGCTGGCTTTTCTCGTAGCTCTGGCAGGCTTGGTGCTCACCAATCTCGTCAATTACTGCTCGGCTAGGGCAGTGGAAGCAGGTATACCTTTGGTTTACATATTCATCCTGAATCCCCTAACCCCTTTTGCCCCCCTTTTAATCCCTTCTGTGGGGGGGCTGGGGGTAAACCAGGGCACATTCGTGTTGCTTTATAGCCGTGTTGCTGGCGTTGCCT
>DRAO01000086.1 GCA_011041825.1 Chloroflexota bacterium | reverse complement strand
TATCGGCATAGCCGCCAAACAGGGAGGAGTCTGCGCTCTCTAGCACAGACCAAAAAGGTGTTAGAAAACGCCTATTACTCATAGGGGGACACCCCTTTAAACCCCCGGCAGGGGGCTTCGCCCCCTGCACCCCCTATTTTATGTGCACTTCCTAAAGAACGGTTTTTCTACCGAATTCTGCAAAAGGCTATAAAATAAACCACCAAGACACAAAGACACAAAGTTTAAAACTTTACTTTTCTTCGTGTCTTGGTGTCTTTGTGGTTAAAACGGCTACAATCCCTCTCAGCAGGGTCTCCTCCTCCTCCGGGAACACCGTGCGGGGGTCGAAGAGCAGCAGGTCCTCCTCGATGCGGGCGATGATGGGAGGGTCGTAGCTCCGCAAGGCACGGGCGGCGGCGTCGGGCGAGGGGACCGAGAGGGCCAGGAGCCAGGTGGGCAGGGTTTCACCGGGGAGGCTGCCGCCTCCCACCGTCGAGCGGCCTTCGATGACACAGGCTTCTATCCCGGCCCGCTTGAGCCGCCTGGCCCAACGCTGAGCCCGCCGCTTGAGCTCCGCCGGGGCGGCGGCCATCATCCGCCAGACGGGCACTTTCTGCTCGGCTTCGCCTTTGATATAATGCAGGAGGGTGGCCTGAAGCCCGGCCAAGGTGGTCTTGTCCACCCGCAGGGCCCGGGTGAGGGGGAACCTCTTGAGCCGTTCGATTATCTCCCTACGCCCAACGATGATGCCTCCTTGAGGGCCGCCCAGGAGCTTATCGCCGCTGAAGCAGACCACGTCGGCCCCGGCGGCGATGCTCTCTTGCACCATCGGTTCGTGGGCCAGGCCGTAGCGGGAAGTGTCCAAGAGAGCGCCGCTTCCCAGGTCGTCCATAACATAGAGCCCGTGGCGGTGTCCCAGCTCCACCAGCTCCTCCAGCGGCACGTCGTGGGTGAAGCCAGTGATGCGGAAGTTAGAGCGGTGCGCCCGCAGGATAATGGCGGTGTTCTCGGTGATGGCTTCTTCGTAGTCCCGCAGGTAGGTGCGGTTGGTGGTGCCCACCTCCACCAGCGTGGCCCCGCTCTGGCGCATAACGTCGGGGATGCGGAACCCCCCGCCGATTTCCACGAGCTGGCTGCGGGAGATGACGACCTCTCTGCCCCGGGCCAGGGCCGAAAGCACGAGCAGCACCGCCCCGGCGTTGTTGTTCACCACCAGGGCAGCCTCGGCTCCCGTGAGACGGGTGAGCAGTTCTTCGGCGTGGACGTAGCGGGAGCCCCGGCGTCCCTGCTCCAGGTCGAACTCCAGATTGCTGTAGCCACGGGCCACCGCTTCCATCGCCGCCCTGGTTTCGGCGCTCAGCGGCGCCCGCCCCAGGTTGGTGTGGATGATGACGCCGGTGGCGTTGATCACGGGGCGGATGGAGGGGGAGAGCCAGCGCAACAGGAGCGCCCTGGCATCCTCAGCCAGCCTCTCGGATGGTGGGCAGGGCTCACCTGCCAGGATGTGCTTTCGGGCCTGGTCCATTGCCTCCCGCACGGCCTCGACCACGTTGTCGTGGCCGTATTCTTCGATGAGGGGCTTGAGGGTTTCGGTTTTGAGCAGTTCGTCAACGCTGGGGAGCTTTCGCAGTTCTTCACGGGACATTGGCACCCTCTTCCCAAGTGTGGTATAATTTGGAAAGAACTTGTTTTTCTGAGCAGCAGCTCTGCCGCTGCTCAGAAAATTCTTCCCGCTCTTGCCTACAAGATTGCGCAAAAAGAGTAGGCTATTTCTTTGACGGCGGCTTCGCCGCCGTCAAAGAAATAACTTCCCTTAAAAACCTTTACTTACTATAGGGCCAACGCCAAGATTACGGAAAGGGAGTTGGAAATGCCGGTTATCACTCTCGAAGTCCAAGAATGGGATAGGATAGTGCAACTAGGCACTATACAACGCTTGCGTCAGCTTAAGGCCGAACTCGAAGAAATCGAGAAGACCATTGCAGATTTCGAGCGGCGTTACGGTATGACGTTGGCGGAACTCCGTGTTAAAGGGCTCCCAGACGACGCTGACCGGCAAGCTCACGAAGATTTTGCCGATTGGGTCGCCTGTGAAAATAGGCGTAAGGAATTAATGGAGCGCATTTCCAAGTTGTAAAAAAGGTTTTTAGCGACGGCTTGGGCCGTCGCTAAAAACCTTTACTTCCCCTTGATTTTTTCCCAATCCTCCATAAACCTCTTAATCCCCACATCGGTGAAGGGGTGCTTGATGGCTTTCATCAGGACGGCGTAGGGTACGGTGGCGATGTCAGCTCCGGCGAGGGCAGCTTCGGTGATATGGCGGGGGTGACGGATAGAGGCGGCGATAACGGCAGTTTCAAGGCCGTAGGTCTCGAAAATCTCTACGATCTCGGCCACCACTTCCATCCCCTCGTGCCCGGCATCGTCCAGGCGGCCTATGAAGGGCGATACGTAGCTGGCTCCGGCCACCGCCGCCAGCAGCGCCTGGTTGGCCGAGAACACCAGCGTGGCGTTGGTGCGCACCCCTAACGTCATCACGATGTCCTTGGCGGTATCACGGGATGTGCCACATTTGCCCAGCCAGGGACAGCCATCGCAAATGTTATCAGCAATGGCTTCGAGTTCAGCTTCGTCTAAAGCAGCCAAGCGGCTGATGGCCTTTAAGCCTTCCTCGCAAACCGGTATCTTGACTGCCACATAGGGCGACCAGCGGGCGATTTCTTTGGCCTGCTTCACCATCTCATCGGCATCGAGGGATGTCACCTCGGCGCTTACGTGCCCCTGGACGATGTAGCAGATTTCCTGAGCAACGGCTTTGTAATCAGCGGTTCCCGCCCGCATCATCAAGGTCGGATTAGTAGTCACACCGGTAATGATGCCCAGCTCAGCAGCGTGGCGGATTTCTTCGATTTTGGCGGTGTCGAGGAAGATTTCCATAGCTGTACCTCCTCAGTTAAAAATGGGTAGATTGGTGGATTGGTAATTGGTGAGAAGAGAAGGTTGTTTTTAGGCAGTTTATGGATTGCCTGCTGTAACCAAGCGGCTTAACTTTAAAGGTACGGTTAGGGACTCCTTTTCGTGTCGTGAGAAATTAAAAATGGCGAAGCCAATGACGTTTCCTTCCTCATCCACCCGTTCATAAATGTCCTCAGCGACTTCCCGGAAGTACCCTTTCGCTTCTTTAAAGACTATCTCCAAAAAGTCCCCTTCTCTATCATACCAGACTTTTATCGCTTCCATAAGCGTACTCCTTTCTTCTCTTTGTCGGTAAAGAAAGCCGTAATGATGAAGGCATCGTCGTTCAGAAATTTTACTACCACCACCAGATATTTAGGGCTTACAGGAGTATCGGCGAAAAAGCGGTGGTACAGGTGAACAGTAGGGTCTTTGTTGCTCAGCACAATTGAATCTGGGGCAGAGAGAGTTTCCTCTATCCTGTGATCTTGTCCTATCATCTCTGGGTGTTCATAGATATGTGCCAAACGCTCATCGGTCAAGCGGATTCCCCGGCCCTGGAAGTCGGTTAAAACTCTCAACAATGCCCTCCCAATTGCGCTTTTGGAACTGGTTTACAACTTCAGTAACCGTTCCGCATTCTCCCCCAAAATGCGCTCCAGTCCTCGTTTGGAGAGGCCGGAGTGTTTTATCTTCTCGATGAAAGGCTTGGGGCGCACCAGGGGGTAATCGGTTCCGAAAAGCACCTTGTAGCGCAGGAGCTCGCCAACGATGGGGAAAATCTGGATGTCGTAGAGGTATGGAGTAGCGGCGGTATCGTAGTAAACTCTGACGGCGGCTTCCCGCACCTCGGGCATAAGCTCGTAGAAGGGCAAGCCCCCGCCCCAGTGGCTGCAAACCAGGGTGAGTTCAGGGTGGTGCTGAATGAAGTTGTAGACGATGCCAGGGCTGATGGTGCCTTTGCCCCGGTAGTTGTGTCCTACCGGCTCGCTGGTGTGCACCATCAAAGGCACATCGTAGGCGATGGCGGCAGCCACAATCGGGGTCATTATGTCCTCATCATCCAGGGCGTAGCCCTGGCCATTAGGCATAAGCTCGCCGATGCCCTTCATCCCGGCTTCGATGCAGCGTTCGATTTCCCGCACGGCTTCGTGTCCGGCCCTGGGCTGGATGGCCACGAAGCCGATGATGCGGTTGGGATAACGGCGCATCGCATCCAGAACATAATCGTTGCAATAACGGCAAATGCCCAAATCTGACCAGGCGAAGCTGAAGGTCACCGCTGCATCCACGCCGTCTTCATCCATAACTTTGATGAGTTCATCGGCGGTGACCATCTTGGCCCGAGGGCTGGAATACAACACCTCGAACCAGCGGTCCCTTTTAAGGTACTCTTCTTTGTTCCTTATGAGGTCCGGGGGGAAGATGTGAGTATGGAAATCTATAATCTTCATTTTCATTTAACCTCCCGGCAAGCTTGGGTGATGATCCTTTTAATCCCATTAGCTCCTCCACGCTAACCCGCTTTGGGGACAGAAACCTTCACCGATGGAAGAGAAAGTATCAATGGATAATATGATTCCTCCTGCTTTCCTGTGGAAAGGGTGCGGACTAACGTTTGGAAGGCAAATAGATGGGTGAAATAGTTTTCCTCCGCCGCAGAATAGATAAGCTCGTAAAGGCATTCCCCTTTCTTGAAGAAAATACGCCGCTCTCGGATAGGAGTTGGGTGTGCATTGATGCTTTCTAACGGCAAAGGCATTGTATAAGTTATCTCCACCTCCTCCGCTTCATATCCATTCAAGCTCCCCTCAGTTCTGGCGATAAGGTTGAAACCGTTTAAAGAGCGAAAACGGTTGATGTAGTCCTCTACATATTGCTTGAGCGGCTTATCCTTCCCTTTTTCTCCTAATACGGTAATCGAGGCAACAGCAGCTCCGGTTTCATCACGTGGGCCGGCAATAAAAATCTCGATAGAGCCTCTTTCAACAAGCTCCCGAACCGTCCAGTTCTCAGGGTAAAGAAAGGCAAGAGGCCAATTGCTAT
>DRAO01000014.1 GCA_011041825.1 Chloroflexota bacterium | reverse complement strand
GCATCGAACTGGTCGTATCCGGTGGCGACGATGATGGCTCCCACTTCTACGTCCAGGTACTGCTCCTGCATCTGGTGGTTGATGGCCTTGGCCTGGCAGGCCCGCACACATTCCATACACAGGGAGCAAACGGCGCAGTTGAGGCAGCGTTCCGCCTCGGCCACTGCCGTCTCCTCGTCGAAGCCCAGCTCCACCTCGGCGAAGGACTTCACCCGCTCCTCCGGCGGGAGCCTGGGGATGGGATGGCGAGGCCTGGGCGAAGCCCGCTTCTCCAGTGGGAAGTTGCGGAACTGGGTTTCCACCTCTTCCAGCGAAACCACGTGCCAGTGGGGTTCGGGGAGCTCGATGGGCTCGCCCCGCAAGTAGAGGTCTATTGCTTCGGCGGCACGCCTGCCCTGGGCGATGGCCTCGATGACGGTGGCCGGGCCGAGCACCGCATCGCCTCCGGCGAAGACGCCAGGGATGTTGGTCTCCATCGTGGCCGGGTTGACCTGGATGGTGCCTCTCCGCCCGGTTTCGAGTTCCGCTCCCAGAGCCTCCACATCAGCCATCTGCCCGATGGCCGGGATTACGGTGTCGCACTCAATGACGAATTCGCTGCCTTCGATGGGGATGGGGCGACGGCGGCCCGTTTCGTCCGGTTCGCCCAGGCGCATACGGATGCATTCGATGCCGGTGACCTTGCCGTTTTCGCCCAGGATGCGCACCGGCGAGGCCAGGAACTCGATGCGCACGCCCTCTTCCTCGGCGTCTTCCACCTCCCAGGGGCTGGCGGGCATCTCGGCACGGGAGCGACGGTAAACGATGGCGACGTTCTCGGCTCCCAGGCGCACCGCCGAGCGGGCGGCGTCTATCGCCACGTTGCCCCCGCCGATGACCACCACTTTCTTGCCTACCTTCACGGGCCTGCCCAGGTTGAGATTGCGGATGAACTCCACGCCCGGCAGCACGCCCTCCAAATCTTCGCCCTCAATCCGCAGGCGTCGGCCTTTGTGGGCTCCCACCGCCAGGAAGACGGCGTCGTATTCCCTGCGCAGTTCGTCCAGGCTCACCCCATTAGGGCCAACGGGGGTGTTGAGCCTGATTTCCACGCCCAGGGACCTGATGCGCTCGATTTCCTCCTTGAGCACATCCCTGGGGAGCCGGTACTCGGGAATGCCCACGGCCATCATCCCTCCGGCCACCGGCAGGGCTTCGAACACGGTGACCTTGTAGCCCCAGAGGGCCAGGAAGTAGGCGGCAGTGAGCCCGGCAGGGCCGGAGCCTACGATAGCGATTTTGCGGGGGGCGGGGGGCGAGGGGCGGTCGGCGAAGTGGGTCTCACGGACGATGGAAAGCACCTCGTCCCACGCTCCACGTTCCCCGCCTCCCGCCCCACGCCCCATGCACCAATCGGCCACGAAGCGCTTCAGGGCGCAGATGGCGACGGGCTGGTCAACGCCGCCCCGGTTGCAGGCTTGCTCGCACGGGTGGGGGCAAACCCGCCCCAGGACGCCGGGGAAGGGTACGGTCTTGTAGATAAGGGCCAGAGCTTCTTTGAACTTGCCCCGGGCGATGAGGGCCACGTAGCCCTGGACATCAATGTGGGCGGGGCAGGCGTCCTTGCAGGGGGCGACGCCCCGCTTGTCAATCACGTACTTATTGGGCACGGCCTGGGGGAAAGGAATGTAGGTGGCATGGCGCATCCCCACTTCCAGGTCGAACTCGTTGGGGACGATGACCGGGCACTCTTTGGCGCAGTCGCCGCAGGCAGTGCACTTGGTTTCATCCACGTAGCGGGGCTTGCGGCGGATGCGCACCCGGAAGTCCCCTGCCTCGCCCTCCACCGAGACCACTTCGGAGAGGGTCAGCAGGGTGATGTTGGGGTTCCGGGCGACGTCCACCATCTTCGGTGTGAGGATGCAAGATGAGCAGTCCAGGGTGGGGAACGTTTTATCGAGTTGCGCCATATGCCCGCCGATGCTGGGCTCCCGCTCCACCAGGTAGACGGGGAACCCGGCGTCAGCTATGTCCAGGGCTGCCTGGATGCCGGCGATGCCTGCTCCGATAATGAGGGCGGCCGGTTTTTTCGCCATACTCGCTTCACCTCAGAGTGTAGTTATCTGAAACTTCCTTAGGTCAATGCTTAAACACAAAATCGAGAATATATTGGCTGTGGCCGAGGTTTCTAAAGCAAGGGTTTCCCAAATTACGTGGTTTGAAGGCCCCGCTCTTCCAACAAGTGTGTCAATTCCCAAGTCGTTACTCCTAGTTGCTCGGCCATATAACCCAAACTGCACTCACCCCGCTTGTACTCTTCATAAAGCTCCAGCAATCTTTGCTCAAATCCTCTCTTCAGCAATTCCACCAATACTTTGGAATTGCCCGCCTTGGCTTCCTCTAGAAGCCGTATGCTTATGGTATCTAAAACGGTTTTTACACCAGCCATTTACGCTCACCTCTCTCTAGAATTCTTAACGTATGGGGCACAAATCCCTTTGGATATCGCACTTCAGTCGCCAATGCGATTTTCCTAGACTTTTTCACGTCCATTAAACCATTATTAACCAATTCTACCAGCAAAGCCAAGAACAGACACACCGGTACGGCGCACCTGCTAGCCACTATGTAAGCTAACCTGTCATCCGTCACCAAGAAAGAATAGTCTTTCGCCTCCAAGAAAAGGGCTATAGCTTCTTTCTCTCCTGTCCCAAGTTTATAATGATCCAAGACGTTATCAGGAGGCAGGTCAACTTTATGCACTTGGATACGTTTTAAAGAGATCAGCCTAGCAGCAACAGAGGCATCAGGGTACAAGTGCTGAGCTATGGTTACTTCCCTGCTGACACTTGCAGGCACAATCACATCACACACTTGCAAGACCGCTTCTATAATCGGCTCACCTTCTACAGTTATCCGGCAACAAGTAATCAAGGAGGAGGAATCAAAAATCAGCCTCATAGCCTGACTCCCCGGTATTGAACTCCTGCCGCAGCTCAAGGACATCATACTCCAGACAATGAAGAGAACAGACCTCCTTGCCCCATACCTCCAGAAAGGAGCAGAAACCCTCAAGAAAATCGGAGCTTCAATTCCTTTTGTGGGAGCTCTGTTCAGATTCTAACAGCCGAAATCTAAATCACACAACAGCAGAAGCCCTGCTTCTCAAGGCTGCAAGTATGGTCTTGAAATCCTCTATAGCCGACTGTGCTCTCTGTATGGCCTGCTCAACGGCCTTTATCATAAATTCCTGCAATGTCACCCCTAAAGCATTCATAATTTCTTTAACTTTGGCCGTATCAGTTAGCGGTACTACAATCCTGCTTTTACCCTTTAAAAGAGGATCTAAAACTGACTTTTTAAGATCCCATATTCGCCCACAGTGTAATTCATCAGGACTAGTGAACACAGTGCACATCGCATTTTTATCTTCAAAATTAACAGTATTAGGCATAATTGCATAATTTTGCCGAGCCTCGGTAATGATTTTGGTCATATCTTGGGGTGTATTGACCTGTAGTGTTGACCACAAGCAACACCTCTATGACATTTGATTTGTCCTTCATCGCCCATCACCCCCTTTCAATCGCCCTCTCTTGCTCGGAACATTTAAGGTTCCAACCGGTGGCAAACGGACGTTCGCCCCTCCCGAGGCGCTACCAACACAAGGTTGGCAGTATTCCGACACTCCGCTACGAGGGCGGGGAGCATTGACAAATAGAGCGGTCAGCAAAGTCCACACACTTCTCAGACTCACCTACTGTAAGGTGTAAAGGTCACCACAAAGTCTCTCTCATCGAAGCAGACTTTGAAATGATTAAAGATGCCCACTCTCCCCAACAAGTTGAACCGAACACCTAGTTTATCCGAAAAGCCAACAGGAGCAACAAAACGGTGCTTGCCTAATTGGATCTCGAGATTATGCAAGAACACCGGGATGAATCCCCCGTCTCCCACTTGCACGTAAACTTTAGAGCCTTCCCGATATGCTAGCCCTATCCGCTCAGCAACCTGTGCTGTAAACACACTGTAGGTAGCACCACTATCCACATAAGCTTCAACCGGGAACCACCTTTCCTTGTAGCGGATAGCTAAAGTAATGATAGGTACTCTAATATCCCCCAACCGCTTATAGCGATAGATTACAACAGGCATACCAGCTCCTCTTCCATAGGGATGGCTAAGACTAGCGGAACGGCTTCAGGATGCTTTTCCCTGGCCAATTGGTCAGCCTCTTTCTCGGTTTTGGCGACCGCTACGATTTCGCCATCCACAACGGCGATGGCCTTCCCAGCGTATTTCTTCACCAGCTCCTCAAAATGCTCTGAGTACCACTTATCCATTTCCTCAAGATTGAACTCCTGCCGATTGCTCATCACCGTTCCTCTCCCAAACAGGCTTATTAGACAAACGAGGAGTCAGCAAAGGTTATCCACCCCCAAACACGCAACTCGCCACTCGCAACCTGCCCTCACCTCACCGTCTCCCCCAGCTCTATGAACTCATCCTCCTTAAACGTCTGCACCGGGGCGGGCTCTTCCAGGTCACGGCCGGGGACGTAATCGAAGAGGGCCTGGACTTCTTCGGCGACGGCCTGGAAGGCGAGGGCCACGTCTATGTCCATCGGGCAGACGCTGGAGCAGAGGCCGCATCCCACGCACGAGGTCACCATATGGTTCATCCGGGTGAGGTGGAAGAGGATGGCCTCCGGCGGCATTTGCAGTGAGCCCTTCCGCTCGGCCCAGCCGAAGTAACGGGCCGAATCGTGCTCGAAGACGGGCGTGCGGAAGACGCATTCCCGGCAGTAGCAGATGGGACAGATGCCCATACAGTTGTAGCAGCGGATGCAGCGGGAGAACCACCGCAGCAGCCCCTCCACCCCCGTGCCCTCTTTCAGGAAATCGCCGATGCGCTTCTCCCGCTCAGCCCTGCGGGATTCCACCAGCTTCTTGATGGCCTCCTCCCGCTTCTCCGAGGGCGAGTCCGAGGCCAACCCCAGCTTCTCGGCCACGTCGTCCCGCACGATGAGGGGGATGCGGTTGTCCTCAAT
>DRAO01000380.1 GCA_011041825.1 Chloroflexota bacterium | reverse complement strand
CATATTGAAGCCGATACCGAACTGGGCCAGGTCGGAGGGCAGAGCCAGCTTCATCTTGGGCTGGCGAGCCATAATGGCGTCGGTGGTGTCCTTAGGAGTAGCAGGGTGGGCCCTGTAGACTTCACCGGCCATCAGGTAAGCCCACACGACCTCGTTGTTGGGCCAAGGCAGGATGACGACTTTGTCGAAGTGGACGTTGTCAGCCTTGTAGTGGTCGGTGAACTTATCGAGGATCATCTCGGAAGCGGTGACCTTGGTTACCTTGAAGGGGCCGGTGCCGATGGGGAACTCAGGCTTGAAGTTGCTCAGGTCTTCCAGGGTGGACTTGTTGGGCTCCTCATCGGGGGCGACGCTGGTGTCAACCTTGTCGGCCCACTTTCCGTAGATGTGGTAAGGGGCGCAGATGATTTCGCCAGCAATGATGGGCTTGGCCAGAGGAGTAGGCTTCTTCCAGCGGAAGATCACGGTGTAGTCATCCGGGGTCTCGATCTTGTCCAGGTACTTCCAGATTTCGGCCTTCTGGAGGTAGCGGAGCTGGAAGGTGGTCCACACGTCCTTTGAGGTGAAAGCCTCGCCGTCGTGCCACTTGGCATCCTTGCGGAGCTTGACGGTGAAAGCATCCATACCCTCATCGAAGGACTCGGCCAAAGCCATAATCGTCTCTCCGGTGGCCGGGACATAGTAGAAGAGGGGCTCGAAGACATACCACCAGGCAGCCCCAACCCCGCCAGGAGCGAAGCGGTTACCGTGATAGGCAGGCGGCTTGGTCCAGCCACCGGCTGCCCTGTATACCGCCGGCTTGGGGACGGGCGTGGGGGTGACCACCTTCTCAATCACTTTGGTGACCTCTACTACCTTGGTCACCTCCTTCGGCACCTCCTTGGTGACCACCACCGTCTTCTCGATAACCTGGGGTGTAGGGGTAGCGCAGGCGGTGGCCAGCAAAGATGCGATGGTAACAATGGACAGGATTATTAGGAATTTCCTGCCTTTCATCTCTCTCCCTCCCTAATAGTTTTAAGCTACTGCCTGCTTAAAGGCCAGCATCCATTCAACTAATCAACTTCCTCGGAGGAACCCCCCTGGGTCTTTCACCCTGAGACATCACCTCCTTTCACCTGTTGTTTGAGATGGGCTCCACAGGAATCCCGAATTATCAAGCGGGTTGAAACCTTAACTTCTATGGAAGGTTGCTCAGGGTCTTCAATCAATTCCAGCAGGCGTCTAGCAGCTAAGATGCCCATTTTCTCCCTGAACACCCGCATTGTCGTAAGAGGTGGTTCGGTGTGAATGGCTATGGGGCCATCGTCAAAGCCCACCACAGCAATGTCCTGGGGAACCTTTAGCCCCTTTTCCTTGAGGGCTTGGATAGCGTAAGCAGCCGCCGAGTCATTGGCAGCGAAAACGGCGGAGGGCAAATTTTTCTCAAGCAGCTTTTTCATCGCAATGTAACCACTGCCTTCCTTCCTCGGCACTCCTTCCGCCGTCAGGGTTTCATCAAATGGTAAACCATTATCCTCTAAAGCCAGCTTGTAGCCCTTAAATCGCTCAGCAAAGCTCAAATCATCAAACCACTCACAGATAAACCCTATCTTCTTATGCCCCAAGCGAATCAGATGTGTGACTGCTTCATAAGCACCCCCGATGTTGTCCGTAAATACGCTGTCAACCTTATCGAGGTGATAATCAACCAGCACCAAGGGGATGCCCTGTTCCCTTACGGCAAATATGAGCTCCTTGGGGATATCACATCCTGCTATGATTAAGCCATCAATGCGCCTTTCCTTAACCATAGGGGGGAGGTCTTCTGAAACTTGGGTGGAGAAAATCAGGTGGAACCCAAAAGCGTTGGTCTCTTTCTCAACGCCAGCTAGGATTTCACCGTAGAAGGAACCTGAGTCAAGGGATTGACGGGGGTGGATGAGGAAACCAACCGTACTAGTGCGGCCCGTTACCAGAGCCCGTGCCGAAACATTAGGGGAATAACCGAGTTCCTTAGCTATGCGGAGGATACGCTCCTTCGTTTCAGAGCTTACCCTCCCCTTACCACGGAGAACTCGGGATACGGTAGAAGGTGATACGCCTGCTCTCTTAGCAATCTCTTTTATCGTAGCCATTGCTCAAACGTTTGTTCCCTTCTTCGGGAATTTTAAGCTTTTTGGGCCCTTTCAACGCCCTTTTTCACCCTTGTTGGGCAAATAATTGCCTAAAATCAGCAGGTTAAGAGGGGAAATTACCTATCAGTTTGAGCAAACGTGTGTCTTAATAATAACACAAAAAATGAATTTTGTCAAGAGCGCAGAACTTTGTAACAAGCCGATGGCTTCTTGTTAACCTGTTAAGCTATCACAGGTTTCAAACCATTGACTTCCTCTTGTCTTCTTCCCCTTTATATGGTATTCTCTTATTAGCATGCGAGAGTCCTATGGCCCAATATGCCTCCTCTCTTTAGGAAGGAGCCTCACTTTTGTGCGACCACGATTAAGGGTGGGGTTACCGGGTGACGGAGCACCAGCATAGTTGGATGAGATTATCCGGGAGGCAAGCTTGGCAAAAGAGCACATCCTTATTGTGGAGGATGAAGTTAAAATCGTCAGCTTCCTGCGGCGGGGATTATCCTACGAAGGATATGAAGTAAGCGTGGCTTATACAGGCCAGGAAGCTCTCTTTAAGGCCCGCCAGGAATCACCTGACCTGATAATCCTGGACCTTATGCTCCCTGATATGGATGGGCTGGAAGTGTGCCGCACCATCCGCTCCAAGAGCGATGTCCCCATCCTCATCCTCACCGCCAAGGACGCCGTTTCCGACCGGGTGGCTGGCCTGGATAGCGGCGCTGACGATTATCTGGTAAAGCCCTTTGCCCTCGATGAATTATTGGCCCGGGTGCGGGCTCTGCTGCGCCGTCACAAGCGGCTTATGGGACAGAAAGTGCTGAAATTCGCTGACATCAAGATGAACATCAGCACGAGGGAAGTGTGGAGGGGGGATAGATATATAGAATTAACGCCTAAGGAATTCGACCTGTTGGAGCTGTTTATGCGCCACCCTAATCAAGTGCTGACCCGTGACCTCATTTATGAGGAAATCTGGGGTTACGATTTCAGTTCCGAATCCAACCTCATAGAGGTTTACATCCGCTACCTCAGAGCCAAGCTAGAGGCCAAAGGTGAATCAAGGGTTATCCACACTGTTCGGGGCATAGGATATACCTTACGAGAATAAAAGCTAGCCTGAGGCAAAGGTGAGGGCCGCCCAAGTCAGCTGGGAGCCCATTGACACCCCAAGCATTGGAGGTGGCTTATGGAAGGTCTTGAGGAGATGGGTAAATTGCTCATTATGTTTGGGGGATTCATTGTAGCCTTAGGAGGGCTTCTCCTCCTGGCTGGCAAACTCCCTTATGTAGGTCACCTGCCCGGGGATATAATAATCCGGCGGGAGAATTTTGGCTGTTACATCCCCCTGGCCACCTCTATCCTGCTGAGCATCCTCCTCACCATCATACTTAACTTGATATTCAGGTTCCGGGGCAGATAAACCCCATAGGGATGAGTTCGTAGCGGTGGCGGCCCACGTCCAGGTGCCAGCGGGCGAAATCGCCCTGGTAGGTGCGCCCGATGGACCCGGCGCCGAAGCCGCCGAGGGGAAGGCTGTGGGTGCCTTTGACATACCACACCCATAGATTTTATGCCTGGAGAGCGGTGGTATCGTTTCCTACTGGGATGCCGTTCTGAGGCCGCTCATTGATGAGGGAGAAGTGGTGAGCATTATGCACGTGACCATTGATGTCACCGACCAATTATCCTCATTGTTGGAAGTCTCCAGGAGCGTGACCTCCACTCTTGAACTGGAGCCTCTTTTGGGCCTAATCTTGGATAAGCTCAAAACCGTGGTAGACTACACCGGAGCCGCTGTGATGACCCTGGAGGGGGAGGATTTGGTGATTCGGGCCTACCAGGGGCCTATTCCTCAAGAGGACGCACTACAGCTGCGTTTCCCCCTGGAGAGGGCACCGGTCAACCGAGAGGTGATCCACCGTCGGGAGCCGGTCATCATCCCCGACGTGCGGGGTGATACTCCCCTGGCACGGGCCTTCCAGGAGACAGCCGGCGAGGCCCTGGAGACCACTTTCGGTTACATCCGCTCCTGGATGGGGGTTCCCCTGCTGGTGAAGGAGCGGGTGATCGGTATGTTGACTCTGGACTACGATGAGCCAGACCGTTATTCCGCACAGCAGGCGGAACTGGCCTTGGCCTTCGCCAATCAGGCAGCCGTGGCCATCGAGAACGCCCGTCTGTTTGCCCAGGCCAGGCAGCGGATGCGTGAACTGGAAGCTCTTTACCAGGCCGAGGAGAAGCTGAACCGTGTTGAGGAGGAACTGTACCGCCGCTTACGTCTGGACCTGGTGCTGCAAACGCTGGTAGATGTAGCCGTAGAGCTCCTTCAGGCCGACAAGAGTTCGTTAATGGTCTGGGATGCTCAGCAAGAGAAACTGGTGGTGCGGGCTGCTCACGGCTTCAGTCCCGAGACTATGGCTCGGATGTCCTTTGCCCTGGGGGAAGGAATTGTTGGCCACGTGGCCGCCAGCGGCGAGCCAATGGTCGTGGAGGACACCCGCGCTGACCTATGCGTGGCCAGGCGTATCACCGAGCCGGAGGGAATCCGCTCCTTTATGCATGTGCCCATCAAGATCGGTGAGCAGGTCTTCGGCGTCTTCAATGTGAGTTATATCCGACCACGTGCCTTCAATGCGGATGACCGGCGGCTCTTCCTGGCTCTGGCCCAGCGGGCCGCCCTGGCCATCGAGAACGCCCGGCTATACGAGCAGGCCCAGCAGGCGGCCACCTTGGAGGAGCGCCAGCGGGTGGCACGGGAGCTGCACGATTCCGTGGCCCAGGCCATTTACGGCATAACCCTCTACGCCGAGGCGGCGACTCGCCTGCTGGCGGCAGGGAAGGTGGCCAAGGCAGCCGAGCACCTGCGGGAACTGCGGGACACGGCCCAGGAAGCGCTGCGTGATATGCGGCTGCT
>DRAO01000015.1 GCA_011041825.1 Chloroflexota bacterium | reverse complement strand
CTCCCGGCTAAGAATCTGGAAGCAGGTTGAAAACCCGCTAACCCTCAGCCGGTTTTCAACCGGCTTTAAGGCTTCTCAGCCGGGTGATTCATCGCCCGGCGGGCAGGCTGCGTAAATCTGCTTCAGGGGAGCAAGTCAAAAGTGTCGGGTGGCTAGATACAGGTTTTTATCTCGCATTGAAAAAGCGCTATTCTCATTTTGCTTGATGAGCGTCCTTCGCTCAAGGCAGGTTAAAAAAGCCTTTTGAGGGTATTTTCTTGCACGGCGGCTTCGCCGCCGTGCAAGAAAATACTACTCTCTTTCCCCAAGCTCTCGGGGGCAGGTTTAACCCCGGAGTTTTTCAACGCCCTCGAAAACGTTGAATTTGCCGCCAGGGAGTTCTTAGGCTATAATTAGAGTAAACCTGGCACATCATAAGTCCCTAGATTGGCTCACTTGGCTGCAATTGATAATGTTGCCCCCGCTTTTCTTCCTTGCCCCCAGGCTGAGAGGGAGATCGGTTGGTCAAACAGGTGAAAAAGTTTAGAGGAGGAAGGTATGGTTAGCAAGAGAGATTTCAAGCGGATCAGCGATTACATCTTTGAAATCCCCAAGACTTATCGCCCCGATATGCGGGTTCCGGCCCGGATCTACGCCGACGACGCCCTTCTCGAAGCCGCTCTGGGTGACCGCTCGGTGGAACAGCTCATAAACACCGCCACCCTCCCCGGCGTGGTGCGCTACACCCTCGCTATGCCCGACATCCACCAGGGCTATGGCCCCCCTATCGGCGGCGTCATCGCCACCCAGCGGCCATCGGGGATAATTTCGCCTGGAGCTACCGGCTACGATATTAACTGCCTTGCTGCCGACACCCCCATACTCCACGAGTTCGGTTACACCCGGCCCATCGGGGAGATGGCCGAGATTTGGGATAAGGCCAGCTTGCGCTGTCAGGATTTTGCCTCCGAACGCCCCGCTTCTACGCCGGTGGTGCGTTTCCTCAAGCTTCGCCCTCGCCACCCGGTTTACAAAGTGATAACCGAATCGGGCCGGGAAATCACCGCTACCGCCGACCATCCCTTCTGGACGCCTGACGGGATGGTAGAGCTCAGATACCTCAAACCGGGGAATCAAGTGGCCCTCTACCCCTTTGAAGGCGTGCCTTATGAAGAACCAAGCGACGATGTAATAGTGGATGAGTCGGACATCGAAGAGGTGCTGGTCGCCAGGGATAAGCACAACGCCCTTCCCCAGGTTCTCAATATCCTCAGGCAAAGGGGCCTCCTCCCATTGCGGTTTAACTCCCCGGCACTCCCCTATCTCCTCAAGATAATGGGTTACATCTTCGGCGATGCCACCCTTTATTTCAACCGGGGCAGCGGCCAGGGGATGGTAACCTTCTATGGGAAGCCTGAGGATCTGGAGGTTATCCGCAAGGACATCCGCAAGCTTGGCTTCTCGCCCTCGGGGCTTTATTTGCGGGAGAGGGAGCATCGTGTTGAAACCCCCTATGCCCCTTATGAGTTCACCCACCAGGAAGCCAGCTTCAAAGTCACCAGCACCGCTTTCGCCGCTTTGCTGGCTGCTATGGGGGTTCCGGTAGGCAATAAAGCCAAAAGCGATTTCTCCGTCCCCGCCTGGGTCTTCAGAGCCCCCCTCTGGCAGAAGCGCCTCTTCCTGGCCGCTTTCTTCGGCGCAGAACTCACGGCCCCCAGAACTTTCCCGGAGCGAGATTACAACTTCCAGGTGCCTGTCCTCTCCCTTAATAAGCGGGAAGGAGCTGTGGAAAGCGGACGCAAATTCCTGAAGGACATCGCCTCCCTCTTGTCCGAGTTCGGTGTGGAGACGAAGAAGATAAGCTTGCGGCGTGAGCAGAGCAACAAGGATGGTTCCGTTTCCTACCGCCTGCGGTTGGTGCTCTCTTCCCGTCCCGAAAGCCTCATCAACCTGTGGGGTAAAGTGGGCTTCGAGTACAACTTAGAGCGCAGTGCTATCGCCAACGTTGCTGTTCAGTACCTGCGGCTGAAGGAGCGTGTGCTCTCCCTGCGCCGAGAGAAAGCCTTCCTAGCCCGTGATATGTACGCCCAGGGCGAGACGCCTTCCGCCATTTACCGGCAGCTTTCCGGGCCTTATGTCAACCGTCGCTTCCTGGAGCGTTCCATATACCAGGGCCGAGCCTCGGATGTACGGATAAGCGAGGAGTTCCCGGGTTTCCATCAATACTACGAAGAAGCTACCGCCGGGCTGGGTTCCAGCGGGATGGTGTGGGACCACATCGCCAGGATTGAGCCTATCCCTGAATTCGATGATTACGTTTACGACTTCACCGTGGCCCATCACGACCACAATTTCATCGCTGGCGGCTTCGTGGTCTCCAACTGTGGTGTACGTCTCTTGGTGTCCAACCTCGAAGCCGAAGAGGTCAAGCCATATATGGAGACCCTAGTCAACGCCCTCTTCGCCAATGTGCCCAGCGGCGTAGGAAGGGGCGGTGCCATCCGGCTGGATGAGCAGGAGATGAACAAGGTGCTTAAGGAAGGCGCAGTTTGGGCGATAAAGCACGGCTATGGGACCAAGGATGACCTGGAGCACACCGAAGAAGGTGGCTCGATGGCCGGGGCCGACCCTTCCAAAGTGAGCAGGAGGGCTAAGCAGCGTGGCCGAGACCAACTCGGCACGCTTGGTTCCGGCAACCACTTCATTGAGGTTGCAGTTGTGGAGGAAATCTACGATGAGGAAGTCGCCAAGGCCTTTGGCCTCTTCGAGGGCCAGCTGGCGGTGTGGATTCACTCCGGTTCACGGGGGCTGGGGCACCAGGTTTGCTCCGATTACGTCAAAAGCTTCCAGCAGGCGGTGAGGAAGTACGGGATTAAACTTCCAGACCGGGAGCTGGTATGCGCCCCCTTTGATACTCCCGAAGGCCAGGCTTACTTCGGGGCTATGGCCTCGGCGGCTAACTTCGCCTGGGCCAACCGCCAGTGCCTGGCGCACCTGGTGCGCCGCACCTTCGAGCAAGTGCTGGCCGGGAAGGTGCGGGACTGGCGGCTGCGCCAGCTCTACGATGTGGCCCACAACATCGTCAAGCTGGAGGAGCACCGCATTGACGGCGGGCGGGTGAAGGTGTGCGTCCACCGCAAGGGAGCCACACGGGCCTTCGGGCCGGGCCAGCCTGCGGTGCCCCAAGCCTACCGGGATGTGGGCCAGCCGGTGCTCATCCCCGGTGATATGGGCACCGCCTCATACGTGCTGGTGGGCACTCAGAAGGCGATGGAGGAAACCTTCGGCACCACCTGCCACGGCGCCGGACGGGTAATGAGCCGGGCCAAGGCCAAGAGGACAATCCGGGGAAGCGAGCTGGTGAGGCGGCTCCGGGCCGAGGGCATCATCATCAAAGGAGGCAGTATGGCTGGCTTGGCCGAGGAAGCCCCAGATGCCTACAAGGATGTGGACAGAGTGGTTAACGTGGTACACGCCGTGGGCATTGCCCGCAAAGTAGCCAAACTTCGCCCCCTGGGGGTAATCAAAGGCTAGAAGAGAGTGAGATGGCTACCCAGGTACTCTACAGGAAATGGCGTTCCAAAACTTTCGAGGAGCTGGTCGGGCAGGAGCACATCGTCCGCACCCTGAAAAATGCCCTCAGAGCAGGGCAGATTTCCCATGCTTACCTCTTCGCTGGACCACGAGGCACCGGCAAGACCACCACAGCCAGGTTGGTAGCTAAGGCAGTGAATTGCCTTTCGGAGGGTGAGGATAAGCCCTGTAACCGGTGTGAAATATGCGTTGCCATTAACGAGGGACGATGCCTGGATTTAATAGAGATTGACGCTGCTTCCAACCGGGGCATTGATGAGATAAGGGACCTGCGGGAGAAGGTGGGCTTCCGTCCGGCCCAGGCCCGTTACAAAGTCTACGTGATAGATGAAGTGCATATGCTCACCAACGAAGCTTTCAACGCCCTTCTCAAGACCCTGGAAGAGCCACCCGAGCATGTCATCTTCATCCTGGCCACCACCGCTCCTGACCGGATTCCCCCCACGGTGCTCTCCCGCTGCCAGCGGTTTGACTTCCACCGCATACCTGTCAAGGACATTGTGGCCCGGATGGAGTACATAGCCTCCCAGGAGGGTATAGAAGTAGAACCGGAGGCCCTCACCTTGATAGCCCGTCAGGCGATGGGGAGTATGAGGGATGCCCTAAGCCTGCTCGACCAGCTCCGCTCTTACGGTGATGGCCCTATTACCACCAAGATGGTTCAATCCATACTGGGTTCCGTCTCGCTTGAGACGGTAGCCGATTTGATGGACCTGCTCGTCCAGGGCAAGGCGGCAGAGGGCATCGCTTTCATTGATGAATTGATAGATAAAGGGGCCGACCCTCGTCAGATTGACCGTGAAATCCTCAATTATCTGAGGAACCTATTGGTGGTAAAAGTTACGGGGGACAGGGCGGTGGTGGATCTGCCCCTGGAGATGTTAGAAAGGATTAAGGAACAGGCCGGGCGATTCCCCACCCGGTATTGGATGCGGGTAATCCGCATTTTGGGCCAAACGGCCCTGGATATGAAGGGCGGCCTCTCGCCTCAACTGGCCCTGGAGATGGCCTTTGTGGAGGCTCTGGAAGCTCAGGGGAAAGCGGAAGAGGCGGCACTGCGCTCAGCCTCAACCTCCAAAGCCCAGGCTAAGGGGCTTCCCTCCAGGCCAGCTCCAAAGGCCGAGGAAGCCCACCGGGCTTCGGTGAAAACCACGCCGAAGCCTTCGGCACCATCCCCAGAGGCAAGGGCCCTCCCATCGGGAGCCTTGAAGCTTCTGAAAGAACAGTGGACACGGGTGCTAGCTATGCTGAGACCCCGCAACAGGTCAATGGAAGCCTTGCTACGGGATGGTGAACCTGTGGCTGTGGAAGGGAATGTGGTCACTTTGGGATTTTATTACACCTTCCATAAAGAGAGGGTGGAGGAGGAGAAACACCGGGTGCTAGTGGAAGAAGTCCTCAGCCGCTTCCTGGGAACACCTGTCAGGGTGAAGTGTGTGATTATCCCCAAGCAGAGGGGTAGGGTTAAAAGCTCGGCTTT
>DRAO01000027.1 GCA_011041825.1 Chloroflexota bacterium | reverse complement strand
GCCGGTGGCCCTCCCTCTCTGTCGCCTCCCCCCGCCTACTCCTCCCCTTCGACGCCTCTAGCTTCATCCAATTGTTGCCCAATTATAACCCAGATGAGGAGTTTATGCAAGTCAAAAGCTCTCTAGCTTCCGGATGAATTTCACCAGATTATCAGGCCCGTTTTCAGGAGATGCTTCCACTACCTTGATGCAGCTTCGGGGCAACAATGCTCTGAGCATCTCCAAATCTATGTGACCGGGGGTTCCCGCCAGATGGTCGTGGAAAGGGAATTCCACAGCATGTAGATGTACACCTATAATCCTATCCCGATAGCGCTTCAACCACTCCCGGTGAGGAAAGAGCCCCAGGTTCTCCAGCACTTGAGCATGCCCGTAATCGTGCCAGTAGCCCAAATTAGGGCACCCAACCTCCCTGATCAGCAAGTCCACTTCTTCTAAATCTGGGATGCTGTGGAGGTGGTAGCGGGTCTCCAAGCCGAACATCAAATCTTCATAGCGGGTGCAAATCTCCCTCAAGCTACGAATGAGCTGTTCCAGGTGGGGTTGGGCGTATTTCCTGCGTTCTTCATAAAGATGAGCAGCCAGCTTCTTGACAGTTCCATTGAGGCTATTGCGTTTTATCGCCCTTAGGAGCAACTTATAACGCAGGTCCTTTTTCGTGCGTTCAACATAACCCCCATGCACCACCACAGCCCTGGCCCCAAGCTTGCGTGCAGTTTCGGCGGTGGCCGCCAGTTGTTCCACACTTCGGCGGCGTGCACTTTCATCTAATGAAGCTAGTTCATCGCCGTAAGGGTCATCGGGGTCGAAGGGTACGGGGTAACAGGAGCAGATGTTATGGATGCTCGTTACTTTAATCCCATATTTCTCCAGGAGTTCGGTGACCAACCGGGCATCTAGCGGGTGGACAAGAGGGTTGAGCTCCACCGCATAGAGGCCATTGCTCACCAGGAAAGAGAAAGCTTTTTCCAGGTTGCAATCCAGGCGAGGGAACCAAGAGCTTGATACGGAAATCTCGCTTGGCAAGGTACCTCCTCCAGAAAGGGTTAAAAGGCCCGGGCGAAGAGGGCTTTGACCCTGGCCTCTTTGCCGCAATAGATACAAGCCCCTGCCGGGCCTTCCTGGCCGAAGGGGATACAACGGATGGTGGCTTTGGTGTCCTCTTTAATGGCTGCTTCGCATTCGGCGGACTCACACCACGGAGCTATGATGAAACCGCCTTTTTCCTCCAGAATCCGCTTGAACTCCTCGTAATCATCCAAATGATAGGTATTATCGTCCATAAATTTCTTGGCCATCCTGAACATATTAACCTGGATGTCGTCCAGAAGGCTCCTCACCTGCTCGCTCAAGCGAGCCATAGGTGCGGGCATTTTCTCCCCTGTATCCCTCCGGGCCAGTACCACTTGATCAGCCTCAACATCCCTAGGCCCTATTTCTATGCGGAGGGGGACTCCACGCATTTCCCATTCATTGAACTTCCAGCCAGGGGTATATTCTTCCCGGTCATCAACCTTAAGCCTGAAGTCGCTAAGTTGGCCCTTAATTTCCTCAACCTTGGTTAAAACCCGCTCCTTTTCCTCATCGCTCTTCCATATGGGCACAACTATTACTTGAATGGGTGCTAGCCTGGGAGGCATCTTCAGACCTTGATCATCGCCGTGCACCATTATAATGGCGCCGATAAAACGGGTGCTGAGGCCCCAGCTCGTGGTCCAACAATACTGGAGTTGGTTGTTGCGGTCCAGGTAGCGGATTTCAAAGGCTTTGGCGAAGTTCTGGCCTAAGTTGTGGGAGGTAGCGGCCTGGAGTGCCCACTTGTTGCCCATCATTGCCTCGATGGTGTAGGTCCGCAGAGCTCCGGCAAACTTCTCCGATTCGCTCTTATGGCCCACTATCACTGGTATGGCGGCTTCGTTCTCAGCGAAGTCCCGGTAAATCTCCAGCATCCTGAGGGTCTCTTCTTCGGCCTCCTCATAAGTGGCGTGAGCGGTATGGCCTTCCTGCCAGAGGAACTCAGTGGTGCGCAAGAAGAGGCGGGTGCGCATTTCCCACCTTACCACATTGCACCATTGGTTGATGAGCAATGGAAGATCACGATAAGAACGAATCCACTGGGCAAACATATGGCCGATGATGGCTTCCGATGTAGGACGCACCACAAGAGGTTCCTCCAATTCCTGCCCGCCACCGTGAGTAACAACTGCTAGCTGGGGGGCGAAGCCTTTGACATGTTCCGCTTCCTTCTGGATGAAGCTATAAGGGATAAAGAGGGGGAAGTAAGCATTTTGATGTCCGGTCTCCTTAAAGCGCCTGTCCAGGCTTTGCTGGATGTTCTCCCAGAGAGCATAGCCATAGGGCCTTATGACCATACACCCTCGTACCGGGGAATAATCGGCCATCTCGGCTCTCTGTACCACTTCGGTGTACCATTTGGAAAAATCCTCGCTTCGGGGTGTTAGCTTCTCGGCCATCTTCCTCCTCCTCTGGTAGTCCGTTCTTTCCTCCCATATAAAAAGCTAGCTCCCCTCAGGTCTGGGGAGCTAGCCTAATATCCTTCCCTCCTGCCCGGCATACCAAGGCTACCCAGACCTGAGGTCTGGTTTATCACTAGGCTCAACCGGGCAAGGCGGGTTAATCTGCTTAAACCACATAATAAGCTTCCTCAGTTCAAAGTTGACACCAGTATACCACTAAACCGCTTTGCTGTCAATGATGCGTTTTCGCTCACAGGGCTTTCCGTAATTCCTTTAACACCTTCTCCCTTACCTCCTGGAATGTCCCCTTGAGGCGGCAGCCAGCAGCCTGGGGGTGGCCTCCTCCGCCCAGCTTCGCCGCTACCTTGGATACATCCACACCCGGCACGGAACGCATACTCACGTCAATCTCCCCGCCGGGCTTCTCGCTGAATATCACCGCTACATCGGCTTCTTCCACACCCACCATAAAGTTCGTGAGCCCGTAGTTGCCCTCATCGTTTAGGCCGAACTTTTCCAGAAGAGAACGGGGCTTCTCGGCCCAGATGATGCGGTCCTCCAGTTGGGCCTGGCTGAGGATATGAGCCCACAGGCGCAACACCCCAAGGGGGCGGCGATCAAACACGTTCTCCATCACCTCCACCAGGTTGGCCCCTGCTCTCTGAAGCTTGAGGGCTGCTTCGAGGGTTTGGGGGGTGGTGTTGACGGTGCGAAACCCCCTGGTGTCTGTCACGATGCCGTTGAGGAGGCAGGTGGCTACATCTGGTTCCAGCGGTGCACCCATCCCCTCCACCAGTTCCAACACAATCTGGGCGGTGGCAGCAGCCTCAGGGTCCACCCAGTTCAGCGTCCCAAAGCCGGGGTTAGTCACGTGGTGGTCTATGTTAATCAGGGGAAGCTCGCCGTAAAGCTCCGGCGAATAGGCTTTACCTAACCGCCGCAAGTCGCTGGCATCCAAGGCTACCACTATCTCAAAGGAACCCATCGGGTAAGGGACCACCCTGTCGCTCCCTGGCAGATACAAAAAGCGCCTGGGGACCGGGTTCTCGCAAGCCATAGTCACCTTCTTGCCCATCTTCTCCAGAGCCAGCCCCAGGCCCAGGAGGGAACCGATGGCATCGCCATCGGGGTCTATGTGGGTGATGATGAGCACCCGGTGGGCTCGTTCAAGGGCTTTCGCTATCTCCTCGTTCATTCCGCTCCTCGGCCAGCTTTCTCAGAATTTTCTCGATGCGCTGTCCCCTCTCCAAGGAATCGTCCCACAGGAATTTGAGGCGGGGGATGAATTTGAGGCGCAGGGCCTCCGCAATCTGCCGGCGCAGGAAGCCAGAGGCGCTGTTAAGCCCCTCCAGGATTTCCTCCTTGCGCTCTGCTCCCTCCAAGGCGCTCACGTAGACGTAAGCATCCTTGAGGTCGAAGCTCACCTCAACGCCGGTCACGGTTACGAAGCCAAGGCGGGGGTCTTTTATCTTAGTCTTCAGGAGGTAACATATCTCCCGACGCAGCAACTCGCTTACCCGCTTCTGGCGACGGGTCATCGGCTTAGCCATTTAAGCTGCCCTCTTCATCTCGTATATTTCAATTATGTCCCCAATTATGAAATCCCCGAAGTTCTCCAATCCTACCCCGCACTCAAATCCCTGGCGGACTTCTTTGACATCTTCGGTAAATCTCTTCAGCGAAGCCACTTTGCCATCATACACCAGTTCCCCGTCCCTGAAGATGCGAGCCTTAGCGCCTCGCACCACTTTGCCGTCCAGGACGTAAACACCGGCTACCTGGCCCTTGGCAATCTTGAAGATAGCTCGTACTTCCGCATGGCCCAGGATTACCTCTTGCTCTTCAGGCTCCAGCAGCCCTTTGAGGGCCTTTTCCACATCCTCAAGGAGGTGATATATCACCTTGTAGAGGCGTATCTCCACCCCCTCGGTTTCGGCCAGGCGTTTTGCAGCCGGGTCCACATCCACGTTGAACCCTATGGGGATGGCTTTCGACGCCACTGCCAGCATCACATCGGATTCGCTGATGTTGCCTGTGCCTTGGTGGAGTATCTTCACTTTCAATTCATCCGTGCTCAGCTTCTCCAAAGAGCTGACGATAGGCTCAAGGGAGCCGTAAGCGTCGGCCTTGAGGATGATGTTTAACTCCCGGGTTTCCCCGGCCTGCATTTGCTTGTAAACCTCTTCCAGGGTAAATGGCCTTGGGGCCTCCGCAGGGGCGGCCTTTTCCTCTTTCCTTTTCTCGATGATGCTCCGGGCCTCCTTCTCGTTCTTTACTACCTCAAAGAGGACTCCGGCAGGGGGAACTTCAGGAAGGCCCATAACCAGGGCCGGTGTCGAGGGTGGGGCTTTTTCTAGAGGCTCTCCCCGGTCGTTAAACATCGCCCTCACCCGCCCGTACATCTCACCCACCACAATTACATCGCCCTTATGGAGGGTGCCATTTTGAACTAAAACGGTGGCTATAGGGCCACGTTTCTCGTCCATCCGGCCTTCAATGACCGTGCCAATGGCTGGCCGGTCAGGGTTGGCTTTGATGCCTTCGACCTCGGCCACCAGGAGGATGTTCTCCAGGAGTTCTTCTATG
>DRAO01000476.1 GCA_011041825.1 Chloroflexota bacterium | reverse complement strand
TCCATCAAAGCCGTGCTCTACCCCACCGAAACCGATTACCTCTTCTTCTTCTCCCGGGGAGATGGCTCTCACATCTTCGCCAAGACCTATGAGGAGCACCTTAAGAACCAGGAGCTATATGGGCGATGAAGCTGTCCATTTCCGTGATCTTGCTTTCCTTTTCTCTTCTCTCCTTGACCTCTACTCCTCCCTGTGCCAGGGAGCGCTTGCCTATCACTGCCCGTATAGGGAGCCCGATCAGGTCTGCATCGGTGAATTTGACGCCGGGGCTTTCGTCCCGGTCATCGAAGAGGACCTCGCATCCTCTGGCGGTCAGCTTCTGGTAGAGTTCTTCGGCGGCTCGCAGCCCTTCTTCGCCCAGGCCGATGAGGTGTACTTGGTAGGGGGCCAGTGCTCTGGGCCACATCAATCCCCGTTCATCGTGGTGGAGCTGGGCTACGGCTTCGGCCAGGTGTTCGGGATATAATGCCAGGACGCTCACGCAAATCGGAGCCCGGGTCTTCTCAGGGGTATTGTAGGTGAGGTTCGGCCTGGCCCGGCGCAGGGATGCTATCACTATGCCGCAACCGCCTTCCAAAGGGGCGCCACAGCGAGGGCAGGGGTCACCAGGGCGGGCCAGGGCGATGTCCGCTTCAGCGTCGGCCTTGAAGTCCCGGGGGTAGTTCACGTTTAACAGGTGGTATCCTTCTTTGTTGGCCCCGGCCACAAAGTTAGCCCCGGTGAGCAGGGAATCATCAGCAACTATCGCACGGAGGCCACGTCCTGACATCCCTACCGGCGATGCATACCCGGCTACGATGCCTGCCATAAAGAGCTCGGCTTCGGTGGCTGGCTTCAGGGGGACCCAGCCAAGGGCGCAGGCCAATCGGGTTTCGTTCACATCTAAATCGCCCCGGATGACCACGAAGACCACCTGACCGTTTTCATCCGAGTAGAAGACAGCTTTAGCGGTCTTGTTTTTGGGGACGCCCACGAAATTGGCGACAGCTTCGATAGTGGTGCAGCCGGGGGTAGCTACTTCCTCTATTGGACGGGGCTCTTCGGGGGGAAGGGGCTCCTTGCGTATCTTAGCCCATCGAACAGGGGCTTCGTAGCCGCATTCAGGGCACCGGACCAAGCGAGATGGACCGCCCTCCAGCGGGATAATCCAATCCCAGCCGTCGGATTCCTGGGGGGCGGGGGCTTCCAGGCCACAGGCTTCGAGGAAGCGGGACACACCTTTAACTGCTTCGGTTATGTAATCCTCCATCTCTTCGGGGTCGGAATGGAACCCGAAGCACAGGATAGCAGTGGTGTCTTCTTCCAGGTGAAAAAGGGTTTTGCTCCCCGGCCTGGTTTCCACCTCCAAGAAGGCTGGTAAATCCCGGTAAGAGGCAATCTCTTTGCCTGCTATGTTCATCACCGCTTTTTCCACTGCCTCCTTCGGGCGAGGCCGTACCATCATCTGCTGGGCGCTTTGGCTCAGGCAGGCGTCCCATAATTCCCGGCATTTCTGGAGCATCCGGGCACCCAAGGGAAGCCAGGCGTGCGGTTCCCTGCGCAAGAACCCAGCCCGTACCAGGAGCACCATTCCCTCGCTGCCCCTGGCCTCTACTTTGCGCAAAGTCTTCCCGAAGAGCTGACTCATTCTCATAGCCTTGCCTCCTTGGTTTGCTTAACTAGCCACCTGACACTTTTACGAAGCTGAAATGGCCGGGAGCTGGAAGCTCCCGGCTAAGAATCTGGAAGCAGGTTGAAAACCCGCTAATCCTCAGCCGGTTTTCAACCGGCTTTAAGGCTTCTCAGCCGGGTGATTCATCGCCCGGCGGGTGGGCTGCGTAAATCTGCTTCAGGGGAGCAACTCAAAAGTGTCGGGTAGCTAGTTTGCTTAAAAAGGGAGGGGCTTTCTGGGCGGCGAAGCCACTGTCCAGAAAAACCTCCCCCTTTCTTCTATTTGACTGCCCTGCGGAACTCAATTCTCTTAAAAGCTGCTGCCACGTGCGGCTCGCTTATAGCTTCCCCCAGCCACACATTTGCCGGGCGAGTGGGGGATAAAGCTTCCAGAGCTTGTCCCGGTTGCATCCCCTTCACCCCAATAATGGCGTGGGAGCAGCGAAAGCATCCCCTCAAGTCTCCCTCAGCACCGATAAGGCCCAGGGCGTGAACGGCTTCTTCCGTTAGGTGTAACGATGCCTCATCCCTCGCCGCCACAGCTACGATGTGGCCTTCGGGTATCCTGGCGAGGAATTCAGCCATAGCCTCGGCTTCCTCCTCCGAGGCGAAAGTGTCGAAGTTCTCGGTTATTTCCAGCTCCCCTGTTTCCGGATTCAATACCACGATGTTGTACCCTCGCTTGTTAGGCGACACGTTAATTCCATTGACATAAATGTATCCAAAGTCACCCACATCCATCCCTGCACTACGGATAAGGATGGAGAGGCGGATGGCGGGGAAAAGGCGGGAGAAGTGAAGCACGAACTCGTTGAGGCCATCTTGAACGGCCCCAGGGGGTAGGGTGACTTCGTAATCTCCCCATCCCTGGTTCAATCTCACTGGGGGGAGTTTTCGCCCGTTCACCGCAATGGTGAGCGTCTGGCCCTCTCCGGGGGCATAGGCGGTAAGGCGCATCCATTGTGCCCTGTGGCTGAGGGGCACAAGGAGCCGCACTTTGCGCCGCTGCGCCCATACGTAATCACCGGTGGGTACGGGAGCCCATCCCTCGCCACGGCTGAGGTGAGCTAGCGGAGAGGCCATATCCAGGTTTAACAGGTCTGGTGCGGGCGGTGGGGCAATGTGATATATGATGGGTTGATGGGTTGGCAACTCGGCAGGGTGGATAGGTGAAGACCCGGCGGGAGCTATCAGGTTTGCGGAGGAGAGGTTAAAGACATCCTGAAGGTAGTTTGTCAGAGCCGGAGGGGTTTTATCCGGATGGATGATTACGTAGTGGATGTTGAAGAAACGGGCTACATAGGGAGCTAGCTCCTTATCACGGGCGATGGCGGTTTCATCCACCTGATGGCCATTTTCCAAGGCGATGATGGAGTTGATGACGGGGGCCTCGGTGAAATACTGGAATTTGAAGTCTGGATTGCGAGATGTGTTGCCGCCCAGGATAGGCTTGTGGTGAAATGTCTGGTAAAACTGCTCGAACATAATCACCACATCCATCGTGCCGGTGATGCGGAAGCCGTTCCGCCACGCCAGGGGTATCTCCAGCACCGTACCTGGCTCTTCATCTTCGGCAATAGCTCTGTAAGCCTCGGGTATCTGCATATTTGAAAGGGGCAGGGGGATGGAGAGGTGCTCGAAAACGATGAGGGCGATGGCGAGAAGATGCCGGTAAGGGTGCAGGGAGCGGAGTCTTCTGCCGGGTGCTATCCCCCTGAGGTTTGCTTCTTGGTCAGGGGCCAGGTTCTCAAAAATGCTTACAAAGCCCCTGGCTGCTAATGGGGCTAGGCACAGCATTACCATCACGTTGTAGCGCCCCGGGTAGCGGTTGCCCTTGAAAAAGGGGAGCTTCTGGAGGATGATGAACGGCAGGGGGACACCTGTATCGTGCCCGTTCACCCGCAAGCTGGGGCCCAGGGAAAGCAATGTGAAGAACAGGGCTGCGAAAGCGAAGAAGATGAGGTAAAGGGAAAGCCGTTTTTGCCTACCAGCTTTGTCCCTGGGCAAAGGCGGTTTTAACCTCAGCGTTCCCCTGGCCTTCCACAGCCCAAGGAGGGCCAGGATGAGGGTTGCATATCCAGGGTAAAGGTGCTGTCCCTTATCGTGTGGGAAAGGAAAGCGGTCAACGATGCGCCCCAGCAATGGGTGTAACCTGGTGGGGAGGAAAAATCCCATTACATCGGCTGAGAATACCTCGGCAAATCCGGTGCCCCGGACGAAGAAATCTCCCTCAGCTATGAGGTCCGGCACCATTGCTGCGAGCATCGGTGAGATTCCCAGGGCGAAGAGGCCCAGCATCAGCATCAGAGAGGCCAGGAAGGAGAGGGCTTTGCGGTTATGCTCCGTCACCAGCACCCACAGGGCATAGAGGGCCGTGAGGATAATCAGAAACGAGGCGAAGGTCATCTCGGCCCAGGCTTGGAAGATTAGGAAAAGGGCAGCCAGAAGTACGTAGCGCTTCCTCCCAGGGTGCTGTCCCATACGGATTAGGAAGAGCACGAAAAACGGTATCCACTGGGAGCTGGCGATATTAAACTGGCCCAGGGAGGCGTAGAAGAGTTTGCAGGAAGCAAAGCCATAGATGATGCCAGCCAGGGTTGCTGCCCAATGCGGGGATGCTCTCGTAGGCCAAGCTCGCTGCGCAGAAATACCCTCTCTCAGGAGCATAAGGGTCAGGAGGTGCATACCGAAAGCGCTGAGGATGAAGGAAGAGAGCAATATCAGGTTGCTGGCCGGGATGAGGCCGAAAGTGAACTGAAGTGGGATGGAGAGGATGGCATTAAGCACGGTTAGGGTGTAGAAGGCCAGGTTGATGCCGATGGGGTAGAACATATAGCGGCAGTCAAAGGGATTGGTGCGCAAATCCAGCAGAGCGTACTTCACCCACCACAGGTTCCATGTCAGGGCCGGGTCATCGCCGCCATCGCCGGGAACACAGGTGAAGAAGTGGGGTAGAAGCGGCCAGGTAAGCAGGGCAGCAAAAATAGAATAGAAGGCGAAGCTGAGAAAGTAGCTCCGGTAATTCCGCATACTTTACTCCAAGGAGGGAGGTGGGGATTCCAAAGCGTTCCGGACAGCTTGAAGCATCCCGAGTACAGAGAAAGGCTTTTGGATGAAGGGGAGGCCTTTTTCCTGCACTTCCCTCCCTTCAGAGTGCTCCTGCATATATCCGCTGCAAAAGAGCACCCGTAGCTGTGGATTCCTGAGCATAAGCCTCTTCACCAATTCCGGGCCGTGGATGTCAGGCAGAATCACGTCTGTGAATACCAGGTCTATTGCCCCCTCTTCCACCTCGAAAATCTCCAGTGCTTCCCGGGCGTTGGACGCAGTGAAGACTGTGTATCCATTCTCCCGCAGCACATCAGCCACCATTTCTTTCACGTCCTCTTCGTCCTCGACAACGAGGATGCGCTGTCCATAGC
>DRAO01000093.1 GCA_011041825.1 Chloroflexota bacterium | reverse complement strand
GTTCTCACCTTTGTTTGATGAGCGCCCTTCGCTCAAGACAGGTTAAAAAGGCTTTTTGAGGGTATTTTCTTGCACGGCGGCGAAGCCGCCGTGCAAGAAAATACTACTCTCTTTTCCTTCTTTGCCTCAGGGGGTAGCTCCACACTTAATCGTGGTCACATAAAAAGCGAAGTTTTGTCCCAGGAAGAGAGGAGTTGGAAAACTTCGGGGTTGAAGCCGCTTCGTGCTATGGGCGGCGGCAATGCCTTCGGCATTGCCGCCGCCCAAACTTATGCTGCCGGGGAGTTCACCTGAGGACAAGAGGGAGGTAAACGGTGTAGCCTTCCTCCCCCGTCAGGGCGAAAGTGGTGAAGTGGTCTATCTGCATCATCACCAGGTTCCGGTCGGTGTCCACCAGGTAGCTCTCGGGGAAGGTCCAGCTATCGGTGGTGGTGGAGTAATAGGCCGGGTGCAGTTTGCTCTCGGTGATGCCCCAGCGCACCAGCTCCGCCTCATCGTAGAAGAAGGTGATGACCACGTCTTGGTTGAAGTGCTCAGTGATGGCGTTGCCGTCTTCATCGGTGGCGACAAGGGCATAGCCGTAGCGGTAGACGTTGGCGTGGCGCTGCCAGGGCAACGTGGCGATGGGGATGACCCGCAGGGTGACGGTGCCCGATACAGGCATCGCTCCGGCAGGGATGAGGATGGTGGTGCCGTCCCGCAACTCCACCGAAGTCCCCTCGTCGGCATCGAAGCTCACCACCACCGGTGCGGGGAGATGATGCGGCCCCGTGAGGACGAGGTCCTGCGTCGCTCCGCCTTCGGGCACGTGGACGATGACCCTGGTGGCGTAGAAGCTGTCTCCCTCCTGGTATATGGCCCCGATGTGCCAGGTGGTGTTGGAGATGACGTTAAGGGTGTAGAGGCCACCGGCGGTGGCCAGCGTCTTGGTGTAGGCGCCATCCTCGCTCCAGGCCCAGATGAGGACATCGCCTGAGGCGGCGGTGCCGCTCACGGTGACCGTGCCGGTGATGGTGGCATCGGGCTGGCGGAACTGGAGCACGATGCCGCCCACGGTGCCGTTTTCGGGGACGTGGAGCCGCCGCTCCATCGGCGGCAGATACCCCTCGCTATCTCCCAGCACGGCTCTCAGGTTGTACCAGCCGTGAGGCACCCGGAGCTCGAAGCCCCCATCGTCACCCGATTCGGTGTGCAGGGCCACGTCCCGCACCACCGGGCCGATGCCCCTGGCGATAACCCTGGCCCCGGCCAGAGGAGAACCATCGGGCCCCAGGACGGTGCCCGTTATCAGGCCATCCTTCTGCACCACCGGCAGGGGGATGTGGGCCGTCTGGCCTTCCTGGACGGGGATGTTGCGCCTGTCCCTCAGGGCCACGTACCCCGATGCGGGGTCAACCCGGTAGCCCAAGGCCCATATCCCAGAGGCCACGCCCATCCTGAAGGTGCCGTTGCCCTTTTTGATGGGCGTCCGGAGCCAGTATCCCTCGCTCCAGGCGAACACCTCGCCTTTCACGCCGGAGACGGGCTGGTCGTTGGCACGGGGGTCGTAGAGGCCACCATCTATGGCCGCCGTTTTCTCCCTCACGGTTATCTCCACCGTGGCCGTCATCCCGGCGGAGACGGTCACCTCCTTAGGTGGGCCGGCCAGATACTCCGAACCGGCAGGAAGCCAGGCCCTGACCCGGTAGGTGCTGCCGGGGACGTAGATGGCAAAGGTGCCATCGGTTATGGGGGCCACGTTGTGGATGGACGGGTCTGCGGTGTCCACCGCCCTGGCCCACCCTGTCGCATCGGTCACCGGGTTCCCGGCCTCATCCACCAGGGTGCCCAAAATCTGAGCGGTAGCGGGGAGCAGGGCGAAGTCCACATCGGTTACCGTCCCGCCATCGGGGACATCAACCTCCTGGTAGCCGCCGGTGTAGATATAAGGCTGGTCCGATGAGAGGGCAGGGCGCACCCTCCAGGTGCCAGGAGCAACCGAGAGGATGTAGCTCCCATCGGAGTCGGTGAAGCCGGAGACGGTGCCGGGGGCATCGCTTCGCCAGGCCACCACTTCTATCCCTTCCACAGGGTTAGTGCCATCGGTTACCGTGCCGGTGATGATGGCGTTCTTCTCCAGGAGGGTGATGGTGCCCAAGTCGTAGGTGGATTCGGGCGGGACGACGATGGGGTCTATGGCTGGGCCCAGGTAATCGGGGCTTTCGGGGTGTATCCCTACCCTGTAGGAGCCGTGAGGGATGGCGATGGAGAAGGAGCCGTCGGGGTTGATCTGCTCCCGGACGCCCACCCCCTCGTCGCTGTGCAGGCTCACCGTCACCGTGAAGGGAGGGGCAGAGCCACCGGGGAGCTGGACGAGGCCGGTCACTGTGGAATCGGCGGTGATGACGGTGAAGTCCACCGTCTCGTGTTCAGGGTCGGTGTTGTAGTGGAAGTACACTAACTGGGGCGGATAGGGGTAGACCCAGGTGTAGGGCACGGTGGTGGTGATGCGCTTCACCGTGAGAGCCCACAACCCGGGTGAGAGCCGCATCTCGTAAGCCCCGGTGGCGTCGCTGAAGGCTTCGCTGCGTCCCCTCCCGCTCACCTTATGGGCCACCACTCTGGCGTTCTGCACCGGGGTCCCGGTGTTGGTAGTCACGGTCCCGCTCACGGTCTTGGGCAGGGCCTGGAACCTGATGGTGCCGAGGTTGGTGACGGGCTGGGAAGCATCAATGGAGAAGGTGATGGGGTCAGGAGAGACAAGGTCGGCCCGGTACCAGGGAGGGGAGAGAACCAGGGAGTAGGTGCCCGTTATCAGCCCGCCGATGGCGAAGCGCCCCTGCCAGTCGGTCACGTCCTTGCCCCGCAGCGTGCCCGAGGAATCGAAGACCCGCACCACTGCCTCTTTGACCGGATTCTCGCTTGGGGAGGGCTCCTTAGCGATGCCGATGACATTGGCGGGTCTCAGGGTCAGGGTCACCACCTGGGTGACGCCGCTGGAGACGGTGACGGCCTGTCGCCTCGACCACCACAGGCCCTCGTTCTGGGGCAGGTCCATCGGCTCAGCTTGAAGCCAATAGGAGCCGTCGTAAAGTCCGCCCAGCTTTATAGTCCCGGTGAAAGCGGCCCTCCTCTCCACCTCCCTGCCGGTGGAGGCGTAAACGTGCACCCAGGCATCGGCAGGGGTGGCGCCGTCGGGCCTGTACACGGTTCCAACGATGGAAGGGAAGGTGAGTTCCAGGTTTACCGTAACCGGGTCGTGGAGCACGGAGACAGGGGTAAGGAGGGACGGGGTGTAATCGGACAGGGCAGGCGGCACAGCCCTGAGGATGTAATTGCCCGGTGGTACCATAGCGAAGCTGTATGAGCCATTGGTGGTGTCCACCATTGCTTCACCAGACTTGGAGCCATCCAACCGCAGGAGCCTCACCTTTGTCCCTGGGGGAATGGAGCCCCCATCGGGGGTGGAAACGGTGCCGGAAATACTCCCACCTTGGGCCGAGGCCATTTGGATAAGGCAAAGGAGTAATATGAGTATGCCCAAGGGCAGTATGAACCTCAGCTTTTTGCTAACCATCTTACCACCTCCAGCATATTTTTAAGGGTTCACTCTTGCTTGCAGAATTGCGTGAAGGGGCCGGTTATTTCTTCAACGGGAAGCCCCTGTAGGAGAAATAATTTCCTTATCTATTTTTATAATCCAACTTCGTTAAGATTGCTTTTCCCAGATGTTACATACTTGTAAATTCCGTCTGGGCCTGGCATCCTTAGGCCGGAGCTGGAAGCTCCAGCCCAAGCCCGGGTGTTTCCTTGCCCGGCTTCCGGGGGCAAGTTTAACCCTGGGGTTTTTCAACACCCTCAAGCTAACGAGGATGTTGAAGAAGTGACACGCTGTTCTTGTTCAAATGGTTCCCTCCGGCGAGGGCAGGTTAAAAAGCATTTTTTGAAGTGTTTTCTCGTGCGGGGGCGAAGCCCCCGCACGAGAAAACACCCCCTTTTTTCTATCCCTGGCCTGCGGAGTAGTTTCCAACCCCGGAGTTTTTCAACACCCTCAAGCTAACCGCCTTTGACTTTGAGGTCAAAATCGTGGATAATAGTATTGTGTGTCGTCCCCCGCTTGCCACGGGAGAAGAACCCGAGGAGGTGATTGTTAATGCCCACTAATATCTACATCAGAATGGCCGAGCACCCTCAGGTCATATTGGATACGATGGATAAAATCAAGCGGGAAAGGTTCCGCCGCAGACAACAGAAGCTCTTCGGCTATAAAGTCTCGGCGGCTCTTTTCCTCCTGGGAGTCATCTTGTTCCTGCTGGACAAGTTTCTGAGATTCGGGAGCATTTTCCAATATACTGGTTTCATCCTCTGGTGTGCGGCAATTGCAGGAGGAGCACTCTCATTCAGAGCTCCCTTGCCGAGCTGGCCCAAAAATCAATTTGAAGCCGCCCGCAGAATCCTGTATACCCTGAGGGATGACACGGGCCGCAAGGGACGGGTGGTCGGCTGGCTGGACTTGACAGGGCCTATGCAACCGAAAAAACGGGTCCGCACTGCCCGTTCTCGCTCGGGTAAAAAGAAGCAGTACTATCGTGATCCCTGGTTCAAGGTGAAGATAAAACTGGCCGATGGGAATCTCCTGCGCCTTACCTTTGTGGACATAGTGAAACAGAAGGCTGGCTCCATTGTGGACCATCGAACTAATTTCACCGCCAAGCTGGTGTACAACCCCAGCATCTACAAGGTCGGGCACATCCCCCAGGCGGAGTTGCCCCTGCCTGGCACCCGGGTTTCCATCTCCGATGGCATTATCATTTTAAAGGCGGGGGTTAAGCGAAATCCCATCCCCGTCAGGGAAATCCTGGAGACCCTCAAGGCCGTTTATGAAAGGTTGGAGCCCCTTTCTCCCTTGAAAGGATAAGCTCCCACCTGGCGGCCACAGGCTTTAAGGATAGGCGTTGAGAAGGTGTCCAATAGCGGTAGCTCCACATCCTTTTTCGCCTCCACCGTGGGGGCAACATCGCCAACCAGGAGGGTGTTGAAAAACTCCGGGGTTAAACCTGCCCCCGGGAACAAAGGGAAAAAAAGAGTAGTATTTTGTTGCAC
>DRAO01000112.1 GCA_011041825.1 Chloroflexota bacterium | reverse complement strand
TGGCTGTAGGGGTGGGCGAGGAAGCCGAGGCAGGACATATCTGCTCGAAGGGGATGACGGGCGGCTGGGTGCCGCCAGTGGGTGAACCCGGTCCCCAGGCCCAGCCTTCCACATCGCCGTTGTGGACATAGTAATTGCTGCACCCTGTACCGGAATATTCCCAGGCCCCATTCTTAAGGTGGAAATAGGCCCAGTATATGCACTCCCCTCCTCCCATACATTGGCAGAAGCAGGGAACCTGGGGGTAATCGCAACCTTCATCTTCAATTTTGCATACTGCTCCACCCATCCCCGAAGAATAATCCAAAATCACCCTCAGCCCTGAACGCTTGAGGACATCCTCCCCGGTGATGGCATCTTCGGTGAATTCTATGCATCGGGTGATTACGGTGCCGTCCCCGAAGCGCACCACCAGCCCGGCCCTGTTGATGCCCTGGGCTTCTCCCCCTACGCACAGGAGCACAATTCCCAGGAAGATGAGCATCCCTAGGACCGACCATCTCATCCGCATCTTGGCCTCCTTAAAATGTGGGGAGATTTCGGGGCAGCGGTTTCCACCGCCGCCCCGAATTCCTTCCTTCAGCAATTACCTGATCACCAGCGGTAAATACACCCGGAAGCGCCGAATGGGGAAAGCCTGACCCATTATCCCGGGAAGAGCCTGAGCAGTAGCCATTATCTGAGACCCCGGAGCATCGGCCTTCCAGTTAAAGGCTCCGCCCAACTGCTGAAGGGCCAGCAGCGCTTCCAGCGGTGAGTGAACGGTCAATTGCCCGTCGGGAGACGCCAGCCAGGTTAGCGGGTCCTCACCCAAGGCCGCCAGCGCCTGGAGAACCATACCGGTGGAGTTGGCATCGGTTTCGGTGCCCCAGAGTGAGGGCTTGGCATAGGGGAAGCCCCCGTCATCGTTCTGGATGGTGCGGAAGTAGCTGGTGGCGCTCACGATGGCGGTGGAGGTCAAGGGTTCGCCCGCTGCCACCAGGGCCTGCACGGCCAGAGCGGTGGTGTTGCTATCGGCGCCCCAGCCAGCGCTGTATTCCCAGCCGCCGGAGGAAAGCTGCTGTGCCTTCAAATCATTAAGCAACCATCCGGGCACCGTCTCCCCCAAGGCCACATACCCCAGGATGGCCCAGGCCCGGTCTAAGTTATTGAGGTCGGCGGGGCTCCAGGCCAGGTTTTCGTCCAGCCGCTGGCTCAAGGTAATGCCCCCGAAGACGTCGGTGCGGATGTCCACCGCTCCAGCGGCCACGGCAGCCACTGCCAGTTTCCCCGTTTGGGCTACGGCGGTGGCGGTGTAAACGTTACTTCCCCAGGTGTAAGTGTAAGGGGTGGTGTAAGCTATGGCCTGGTCTTCCAGGTAGTCAATGGGGCTTTTGCCGTTCTTGAGCCAGAGGCTGGGATCAGTCCAGGCCGATACGGCGGCGAGGACCACATCGGCAGTGGTGCCGGCGGAGCCGAATCCGCCGTCATCCTGCTGCTGGGCTTGAAGCCATTCCAGGGCTTTGTGCACGGCTACATAACGCCCCCGCAATGGGAAAGGCCTGCCTACCAGGGCCGGAAGGGCCTGGATGGTGGCCAGGAGTTGGCTGCCAGGGTCATCTGCCTTGTAATAAAAGCTCCCATCCCTCTGCTGGAGGGCCAGCAATGCATCAACAGGGGTGTTGCCGTTTACCTCCCACGAGGGGGCGAGAGGATTTTCCCCGGCAGCAATGAGAGCCTGGATGACCATTGCTGTGGAGTTGGCGTCGGTTTCGGTGCCCCAGGGTGAGGGCTTGGCATAGGGGAAGCCCCCGTCTTCGTTCTGGATGCTGTGGAAGTAGCTGGTGGCGCTCACGATGGCGGTGGAGGTCAAGGGTTCGCCTGCTGCCACCAGGGCCTGCACGGCCAAGGCGGTGGTGTTGCTATCGGCGCCCCAGCCAGCGCTGTATTCCCAGCCACCGGAGGGAAGCTGATTATCCTTGAGGAGCTGCACGTAATCGGGTTTGGGCTCTTCCAGAAGGGCGATTTTGGCTAAGATGTAGGAAGCTATCGCCCAGTTGCTGCCGGTAAACTGGTTGGTACTGGCAGAGAAGAAGCTATCCAAACGTTCTACCAAGTTGATGCCGCCGAAATTATAAGGGTTGCCATCGGCGGCAACTACAGCCTGAATGAGGAGGGCGGTAGAGGAGGCAGGGTCCCATCCGGTGGAAGTATACTCATCTGCTTTGGAGGCCAGGTAGTCCAGCGGAGAACTGCTGTCCTTCTGCCACGCACTTGCGTTTTCATAGACGGCGGCTATGCCCAGCACAGCCTGGGCGGTGGTTCCGGGGCTGCTTTCGGGGTCGCCGAAGCCGCCGTCGTCATTCTGCTGGGCGGCCAGCCAGGCCAGGGCTTCGCTCACGGGGTCCGTGACCCACGTTGGGCCTATTGGACCATCGGCTAAGGCGATGCCCGGAAGGGAAAGGAAAACCAGGGTTATAGCAATTACCAGACACAATGCTTTGTACCTCATTGCTCCACCTCCTGTTTAAAGGGCTTTTCTTCGACGGTGACTTCGCTACCGTCGAAAAGTGCATTTTCTCCCTTAAAGAACCACGAATTGAAACCGCCTCTGGAAGCGGCGCAGCACCGTCATCACAGGGCGGCCCAGAGCCAGGATGAGGATGAAGTTCCCCACCGCTCGGCCTGCATCCCACCATACCGAGGTTGCCAGATAAAATATGCCGTAGCGGGTCAGCGCTTCCAGAAAGCCTGCACCGGGGCTCCAGTACATATTGCCGGGGGCCAGCAGGTAAGGCCAGAACCACAGGTTCATAATAGCTCCGAAGAGGAATCCCCATCCAAATCCCCATATTGCCAAGGCGGGCACTTCCGCCCGGGGGTAGCGTTTCAGGAACCTTAGCAACGAAGCGCTCATCCCCATCCAACCGGTGGCAAACATCTGATAGGGTAGCCACGGTCCCGTTCCTGCCCCCAGCAATGCCGAAACCAGGATGGAAAGGGCTCCCAGCAGGAAGCCGAAGACGCTTCCGTAAACGTAGCCGCACAGGATGGGGAGGAAGAAAATGGCCGAGAATCCGGCAGGGCCAGGGATGAAGCGTAGCACCGAGTTAACCGCCACCAATATCCCCAGTATGGCTATGGTCTTGGAGTTCACCTGTCCTGTTTCCAATTCAGCCACCACCACCCCCAGGCACAGGGCTAGCAATACCATCAGGATGAGAGGGGCATCGCCCGAATGGGCCATCCCGAAGCTGGCTTGAGGGGTCGTGATGGTGAAGAAAGGGTACAGGAAGGCCCCTACGCCAATGATGGTTGTAAGGATAAGCAAAACGCCAGTTTTAGTCTGCATAGCTAAAACCCTCAAAAAGAGGGGTGTTGTTGGGACGAGGGTGAAGTCGTCATCCCAACAACTCCTTTCACCTTTAACACATCTTCCACCGTCAAAAAGCGGGGGTCTCTGAGTAATTTGTTCACCTGCGAGGAAAACACCATCGAATCGCTCATCACCTCCCGAACGGGGCCGTCCACCACCACTTCTCCATCGCCTAAGATGACAACCCGGTCAGCACAGCGGGCGGCCAGTTCCACATCGTGAGTAGCGACCATCACGGCTTTGCCCTTATCCCTTTGCTCCTTGAGGAAACGGGCCAGGAATTCTTTCTGGAGGTAATCGAGCCCTCGGGTGGGTTCATCCAGGAGCAGGATTTCAGGGTCGGCCACCAGGATGGAAGCCAAGGCGGCCCGCTGCTTTTCGCCCACGCTCAGGTCCCGGGGATATGCATCGAGATACCCGGCTATGTCCAAGGTGTCCAGAATCTCGCCATACCGTCCGGGGGGCAGACCGTGGTTGCGGAGGGTGAAATCCAGTTCTTCCCGCAGCGTCTCAGCGAAGAGCAGGTCGTCGGGGTTTTGGGGGAGGTAACCAACCCGTCGGGCGATGTCGTGAACGTCCAGATGGCGGGTGTCATAGCCCCACAATTCCACCCGTCCCTCCAGCGGCTTGAGCAGCCCCACCAAATGCTTCAGGAGGGTGGTTTTCCCCGAACCATTCCTCCCCATCAAGGCCACGACCTCCCCCGACTGCACCTCCAGGCTCAGTCCCCTCAGGGCAGGCTGACCGTCGTAAGCAAACCACACTTTCTCGGCCCGGGCTACCACTTCGCCCCCCATTCTGGGCTGCAAGAGGCTTTCGGAATCAGGCAGGGAGAGGCGGCGGACGAATTTCATCGCCTCTTTGAGGGTGAGGGGCAATGGTTTCCAGCCCATCACCTTGGCCAGCAGAACCAGGGGGGGAGCCAGCTCGGAGGTGGCAAGCACTTCCCGGGGAGTTCCGATAATCGGGGGCTTCCCTTTATGAGGGAGGTAAATGATGCGGTCGGCATATTGTGCCACCCTTTCCAGCCGGTGCTCGGCCAGGACGACGGTTATGCCCAGGTCAACGTTGAGCTTCTGAAGGATGGTGAGGACTTCTTCGGCGGCCTGGGGGTCCAGTTGCGATGTGGGCTCATCGAGCACCAGGATGCGAGGTTGCAGGGTGAGGACAGCGCCGATAGCCACCAATTGCCTTTCCCCGCCTGAGAGAGTTTCCACCCGGCGGTGGCGCAGGTGGGCGATGTTGAGTTGATCCAGGACTTCTTCGATGCGTTTGCGCATTATGCGCTGGGGAAGGCCGTGGTTTTCCATTGCGAAGGCCAGTTCGTCCTCCACCACCCCTGCTACGAATTGGGCCTCTGGTTCCTGAAACACGAACCCTACCAGGTCACTCATCCCTCCAGGACCGAGGGCCACCGGGTTTCGGCCAGCTACGTAAATCTTCCCAGAGAACCGCCCCCCGTAGAAGTGGGGCACCAATCCATTGATGCATCGCAGCAAGGTAGACTTCCCGGAACCTGAAGGGCCGATAACCAGTATGAATTCCCCTTCTTCAATGTGCAGGGAGAGTCCCTTCAAAACCGGCTCATTTCCATCGGGATAGGCATAGGTAACGTTTTTGAATTCAATCATCTCTCGCATACCTCTTCCCTTTTCGCTCCCGCCGTGTGGTAACATTACCAACCACGGTTAAAGGGAGGAAATTTCGGGGGACACCCAGTGCCCTCCGGCAGGGGGCTTCCGCCCCCTGCACCCCGCTTTATGTTTACTTTGCAAAGAGCGGT
>DRAO01000113.1 GCA_011041825.1 Chloroflexota bacterium | reverse complement strand
TTTTGACTTGCTCCCCTGAAGCAGATTTACGCAGCCCACCCGCCGGGCGATGAATCACCCGGCTGAGAAGCCTTAAAGCCGGTTGAAAACCGGCTGAGGATTAGCGGGTTTTCAACCCGCTTCTAGATTCTTAGCCGGGAGCTTCCAGCTCCCGGACATTTTGAGCTTTCTTGCACGGCGGCGAAGCCGCCGTGCAAGAAAATACCTTCAAAAAGTCTTTTTAACCTGCCTTGAGCGAAGGATGTTCATCAAACAAGAATGGCACTTTTTCAACACCCTCTTTTGTTGGATTTTTGAAAAGCCATTCCTTTGGACCAGCAGAAAGAGGGATAAGTGTTGGATGAAAGGAGGTTTTTCGATGCCCTTCTGGAGAAGATAAAGCAGGAGAGGGGCCTCGATTGTACTCAATATAAGCCTGGCTTCCTGAAGCGCCGTCTCGCCGTGCGTATGCGGGCGAGAGGGGTTAAGACCTATCGGGAATATATGCGCCTCTTGGATGATGCGGAATATGAAAAGCTCTTTGAAACCCTGACCATTAACCTGTCCTATTTCTTCCGGGATGCCTCCACTTTCAAAACGCTACGGGAAAAGGTTCTGAAACCCCTGCTCCGGGAGAAGGCGGAATTCGGAAATCGTGTTGTGCGGATATGGAGCGCAGGTTGCGCCAGCGGCGAGGAGCCATACTCCGTTGCCATTCTCCTCTACGAACTTTTGGGCAAGGAATTAAAGGATTGGCGGATCCGTATCCTGGCCACTGACCTCGACGTGGGGGCGCTCGAAAAGGCAAAGAAAGGCATCTACAGCCAATTCAGCCTCAAGGGGGTTAATGCCAGATGCGTGGAACGATACTTTGAACCTCTCCCCAGAGGAGAATACGCTTTGAAGCCGGAAATCATCAAAATGGTGAAATTCGAGCAGCACGATTTAATCGCTGACCCACCCCCACGCCACCTGGACCTGATTCTCTGTCGTAATGTCCTCATCTATTTTTCCCGGCAACAGCAGGAGAAATTGCTGCACGCCTTTCACCAGGCTTTGAACAAAAGGGGTTACCTGGTCATCGGCAAGACAGAGGTATTGATGGGAGCCGCCACTAGCCTGTTTAAGCCCCTGGATTTAAGGGAACGCATCTACGTGAAAATCCCTGTCAAGGAGATGGAAGATGCTTAAGCAGCTTTTCCCCACCCGGATAAGGGAAGAGGAAGATGTGAGCGGGAAATCACGTTTGATAGGCAAATTGCTCATCGGCCAGGTCATCGGAGCCATGGCCTTTTTCCTCCTGTTTCTCATCATATGGCTTATCGAACCCTCTTTTCCCTTCTTCCCACTCGTCTTCGCCCCTCTATTGGCTGGCCTGGCCTGCCCTGTGGCCTATTGGCTTATGAAATCCCGCCAATTCACACTCGCAGGTTACGTGCTCCTCACAAGCGTTGTCCTGGCCGTTACTGAGGCAATGTGCATACTGGGTGGCTTCAGAGGCCCGGCTCCTATCGTCTATTTCTGGCCCATCGTGGTAGCGGGAATAGCCATAGAATTCAGGGCAGGCTTCATCTTCGCCACCCTTTCTACCCTCTTGTATCTGGGTGCTGTGCTGGCGGAGCAGATGGGATTTTATTCACCGGTGATGCAGCCCGGAGCCGCAACGTTGGATTACGTGACAGTGAGTGCTTACATCATAATGTTCTACCTCCTGGCCTTCCTTGCCTGGCTTGCCGCTGGGACGCTTAAACGGGCCTTGGAGGAGCTACGGAATAAAGCCGAGCATCTGAATTCGCAGCTGGAGACCAATAAGTTGCTCCTGACTCAGCTACAGGAGACGGCAAGGAAACTAGGCCCGATGGTGGAGGAGTTATCGAGTTCCGCCGAGGAACTGCACGCCACAGCGGAGCAGATTGCTTCCAGCGTGCAGGAGATGGCACAAGGAGCACAGGTGCAAGCCGAGAGAACAGAAGTGGTCTCCAAATCCATCGAAAGGATGGCTGCCGCCACTGAGCAAATCGTGGCCGATGCCCAGACCGAGGCGGAAGGCAGCGCCCAGCTCCAGGAGAAGCTGAGCGAATCGGCCAAGTCCCTCAGGGAATTGCGGGTTAAAACCGAGGAGATAGAGAACATCGTGGAGCTGGTGGATAAGTTTGCCGACCAGACGAACCTCTTGGCGTTGAATGCGGCCATCGAAGCGGCCAGGGCAGGGGAATATGGCCGGGGCTTCGCTGTCGTGGCCGAGGAGGTGAGGAAGCTGGCCGATAGCTCCAGCCGTTCAGTGAGGGAGATTGCCGCCCTCAGCATTGAGATACGGACGAAGATGGATGAAGTCGTTGATTCAATGAAAGAAGCCATCGAAGTGGCCGAGCAGATGATGGAAGCGGCAAAGGGCGGGTTGGAAAGCGCCGAACAGCACCGGGAGGAGACGGGAAAAATCGTCCAGGCCATCAATGAAGTGGCAAGCGTGGCAGAGGAGAACGCCTCGACCACGGAGGAAATCTCGGCTTCCGTGGAAGAACAGACCGCTTCGATGGAGGAGATAAGCTCTATGGCCCAGGAATTGGCCAGGATAGTGGAGGAATTACAGGCTTTGGTAGCCGAAAGCGGGTGAAGACAAAGAAAGCGTTTTGTCGGTAGCAGATTCACCGCCGACAAAGCGTCCCATCTAGTTTGAAGGAGGCAAAATGAGAATTAAGACAATCCTGATAATCGGCTTGGGGGCTATTGCCCTTATATTTTTGCTCCACAGCATCATCGCCTACTGTAGCCTGCGGACGGTTGCAGGGAGCGTCGTTATGGTCGAAGAATGCTCCGACGAATTGGAAGCTGCTATGGAGTTGCAGTTTGCCATTCAAAAGGCACTGATGCCAGCCCACGATTATCTGATCGGGGGAAACACGGCGAAAAGCGAGGAATTCTCAAAGCTCTCCGCCGATGTAGAGGACAAGATGGCGAAATTGGAAACTATGCCCCTCCCCGAAAAGGCCAGGGTCACTTTGGCAAATATCAAAGAAGGCTATGCTCTCTTCCAGGAGAAATCGTTAGCGATACTCGCTATGCCCTATCCGGCGGGAGAGCGGGGGGTGCAGATGATGGAAGAGATGGATAGGGCGGCGGAGAAGGCGCTTGCTTCCGCCCAGGAGTTACACAGTCTCCTGGGAGAGCGTATGACAAAAGCTGAAGAATCAGCGAGGCAGATCCGGCGGGTTGCTTCCTTCACTTCCATTATTGTCGCCGGGCTTGGCCTGCTCCTTGCCGTTGCCATCGGCTTCACAACCTTCAGGTCCATCAACAAATTGACCGCCGAAGTCCTGGATACTTCCGGGCGAGTTTCTGCCCTGGCGGAGAGCCTTTCCGCTTCCACTGAGCAGATGAACTCCTCTGCCGAACAGATAGCTTCGGCTGTGCAGCAGATGGCTCAGGGTTCACAATTGCAGGCAGAGCAGGTGGAGAAGGCTTCCAAAGACATCGAGCAGATAGCCGCCGCTGCCCAGGAGGTCGCCGCCAGTGCTGGGGAATCGGAGACGGTTTCCCTTCAGGCTAAGGAGGTGGTCGCCGAATCAACCAAGGCCTTTCAGATGCTGAGCGAAAAGGCCCAGCAGATTGACAAAATCGTGGAGCTGGTGGAGAAATTCGCCGACCAGACGAATCTCCTGGCGCTGAATGCGGCCATTGAAGCAGCCAGGGCGGGGGAACATGGTCGTGGCTTCGCCGTGGTGGCCGATGAGGTCCGCAAATTGGCCGAGAGCTCAAGCAATTCGGTCAAGGAAATCGCCAGGATAAGCGGGGAAATCCGGGAGGAGTTGAACCGCCTTTCGCTTTCGATGGAAAGGGTGATCAAAGCCACCGATAGAACGGTCGAATTGGCCCGGCAGATTGCCACGTCAACTACCCAGCAGGAAGAGCGTTCCGAGGAGATGGTGAAAGCGGTGAACGAAATTGCCAGCGTAGCCGAGGAGAACGCAGCGGCGGCGGAGGAAGTCTCCACAGCTGTGGAAGAGCAAACCGCTTCCACCGAAGCGATTGCCGCCGATGCCCAGGAGCTGGCGGAGATGGCCAGCCGCTTGCAGGAGCTGGCGAAGAGAGCAGGAGGGTGAAGCTATGGTCGAGAAAACGCCCGAGGGCGAAAAGGTCCAGTTCGTCATCTTCAAGCTCAACGAATCCGAGTTCGGGGTGGAAATCGGCCAGGTGCTGCGCATCACCCGCCTGATGGAGGTTACCAGGGTGCCACGGGCTCCCCGCTTCCTGGAGGGGGTGGTGAACGTGCACGGGGAAATCATCCCCGTCCTCGACCTCAAGAAGCGGCTCGACCTGCCGGTGGGCGAGTACGGCGACCAGGCCCGCATCCTCATCGTCGAGGTGGAGGGCCAGAAGGTGGGGATGCTGGTGGACTCGGTGACGGAGATAGCCTGGATACCCGTTTCGGCCATCCAGCCGCCGCCTGAGATGGTGGCCGAGATAAGCGGTGTTTACCTCAAAGGGCTGGGGAGACTGGATAACCGCCTTATCATCATCCTGGACCTGAGCCGTGTCCTGAGTGCGGAGGAGGTAGAGGAATTAGAGCGGGCGGAAATCAAGCCTCCCGCAGATTCTGAAGCAACTCCTACGGGAGGTTAGGAGGCTGCCGGTGAAGGTACAGGTCCTCGTGGTTGATGATTCGGCGCTGATGAGGAAGCTCATCTGCGAGCTCCTGGAATCGGACCCCAACATCGAGGTCGTGGATACGGCCCGTGATGGCTATGAGGCGGTGGAGAAGGTAGCTAAGCTCCATCCCGATGTGGTGACTATGGATGTCCAGATGCCTCGGATGTCAGGCTTGGAGGCTTTGAGCCATATTATGAGCCAGTGCCCGACCCCGGTGATAATTCTTACCGGGCTGAACAACCCTCAGCTGGCCATCGAAGCCCTGGAGAGGGGGGCGGTGGACTTCGTGCTCAAGCCTTCGGGCACGATTTCGATGGACATCTACAAGATACGCCAGGAATTAATCCAAAAGGTCAAGCTTGCCCCGCTGGTTAATATCCGTAAGATGGTCCAGCGAGGCATAACCTCGTCCCTTCCGCCGTTGAAGACGCCCTTCCGCATCCCCGGCAAGAGGGTGGTGGTCATCGGGGCTTCCACGGGTGGCCCTCGGGCTCTCAACCATTGTTTGAGTT
>DRAO01000115.1 GCA_011041825.1 Chloroflexota bacterium | reverse complement strand
GTGCTGAGCGGCAAGCTCCCCCTCTGGCTGTGGACGGCGTTGGCGCTTGCTTACAAGGATGCCCTGTGGCTTGCCGTCTATCAACCACAGTGGGAGGACAAAGCATTGGTAATCGCTTCCCGGACCGATAAGCCCACCGTAGGCGATTATGTGATTTCCCCCCGGTCTCAATCACCCCTAACCCAACCAGAGTTTAAATCCGTGACATCTCGGCCCCTCGGCCCCTCACCACCTCAATCCTCCGGAAAAACGATGAACTCCGGCGGGATGGGGTCCGAGAGATAAACTTTAGGGGCAGCTCGGGTGAAGAAAATCCCCGCCCGGTATGCATCCCTCGCCCTTATCTCCAGCACCACGGGCTCTTCGTCGTGGCGCCGCCCTACATCGAAGGCTGTGTCCCAATCGGGGGAGAGGTGGACATAGCGCCGCTTGAGGGGTTTGAGACCCTCACGCTTTATCTGAGGCACAGCCCGCCGGGAGGTGCCGTGGTAGAGGATTTCCGGCGGCTTAATCCGCTCGTATTTGGGCCGGACTTCCACGCTGTGGCCGTAAGCGGCCCTGATCTTCTCCCCCACCACCTGAAAGCGCCCCTTCTCATCCCCGGTGACCACCTGTATCACGTGATGCCGGGTGACCCAGCTCCATCGGGGATTGGACGAGATGGCCTCCACCAGGTCATCAATAAGCACGAAGCCTTCCTCGTCCAGGGATAGCCCCGCCTTTTCAGGATGGTGACGGAGCAGGTAGCTCATATATTTGCTGAGCTTGATCCTGGCTCCTCGTCTCATCACGCTTGCCCTCACGTGGAGATGCGTGTCCCTTTTCACCAATTCACAGGCGCTTTTCCTAAGCGCCAGCGTTTATCCAGACATTGCACGTACTTGTTCCTGCGCCCGAAGTCATAAAGCTGCCAGGCGATTTCCACGTCCTTGCGGCAGCATTCAAAATCCGGGCTAGTACGAGCCATCACGAAACACAAGGGGCAGATAACAGCGGAGGGGAGGGCTCCCCAAACTCAGGGCATCTATGCCCAATCCATCACCGGCGGCCCCTCTCAAGCTCAGGTGAAGGGCCAGGGTGCCGGTCACAGGGGGCAACGGCACGACGTTCAAAGACCAGTCATCGCTCTCGCCCACCTCTATGCTCCTCTGGAAGACGGGTGGCTCGGAGAGAGGCGATAGGAAGATAGTAAGGGTGAGAGGGCCGGTTCGGCTTATCGGCCTGGTCCAGAAGGTCAGGAACAAATCCTGCAGCGTCCCGGCAAAGGAGAGAGTCTGGGAGAGGATGGAATTGACCATCAGCAAAGCCGAGTGGTGGCCGTTATAGCTCTGGTCAAGGAGGGTCACGGGCCTTGTTACCCAATGGGTGTTGGAGTACGTTCCCACCTCCCAGCAGGAGGTGAGCCTTTCAAACCCTCCTTCGCAAATCATATCATCCTTAGGGCGCATAGTGATGGTGAGAGGGATGAAGGAGTTGGGCAGAACCGAGAGGTGGAATGGGTCTGGAGGGAGATAGAGGGGAGAGGAGGCAGTGATGCTAACGGGAGTAGGAGCAGCCACCTGGTAATAGAGCCCGTAAAGGCCAGAGCCGTTAGGGGGCATCACCGCCAGAGCCCCTGTCCCGGTGATAACCACCCCTGCTGCCGGAGCACCATCGGGTCCTAGGATGCGGCCTCGGATGCCAGCAGGCGGGATGGTGGTCACCGTTTGAGCGCTGTTGGGCCAATCGGCTGTATTGCCTGCATAATCAGTAGCCCTGACCCGAAAACCATAGGTCTTCCCCGGTGTTCCCGTGAAGAGAGCCCCCGTCTGGGTGGTCCCCGTCACCCAGTCCTGCCAAGGGCCGGAATCTTCCTGGAATTGAACATCGTACATGGCAATGCCGGTTAAGTCATCTTCCCCGCTCCAAGAGACCCAGAAGCGTTCCGGGGAATAGGTGGGCAAGGCGTTGACAGTGACGGTAGGAGGGAGGTGGTCTTCGTAACGGATGGAAACGGTTTGCTCACCGTACAGGAGCAAAGGGTCATCGCCACGGTTGGCGGGGTGGGAGTTGTAATGTTCCCAAGCCCGGAGGCGGAAAGTATAAGTGACGCCGTAAGCAGCGACAAAATCGTATGAGGTCTGGGCAGCCTGCTCCAGGAGGGGTTGCCAATCGCCATCGGAGCGGACAGCCAGGTCGTATTTGCCGGTGAGGTAGCCCAACTCCGCCGGCTGCGCCTCCCAATCCAGGTGGATGATGTGGCCGGGGCGGAGGGTAGCCGTCAGGGTAACGGTGGGAGCTCGCACGAAAGCGAGCGCATCTATGAAGGCGACATTTTCGTGGGGATAAGGCCCGTAGGGGTTGGGGCTGTCAACGGCGACGAAGAGGGTGGCCTCGGTGCCTGTGATGTCTGTGGTGACCCTCATATCCCGCCACTGCATATGCTTGCCGTCCCAGGGCGACCAAATTACAGCAGGTGATTGAGGGTCGGTGCCGCCGGTGGGGTCTATCCCCACAGCTTTGAACATCTTATCATCCCGGTTAGGAGCCCCCGGCCCCATATAGCTGCTCTGGAAGATGGTGAGGATTTTGGCCCGGAACCCGTATTGGCCTGGCCTCAGCCCCGTAATATGCTGGAGGATTCCCGCTTTATAGACCCCATCTCCGGTATTTTCATACAGTGAAGAGGAAATGAGCAATTGGGAGGTACTGCCTGTCCAGTGCTCGGCCAGAGGGTTATCGTAAAATTCGACGGTGTTATCAAAATGCAGGGTACCCGAGATGACAAAAGGCGTCCAGTTAGGGGCAACCTTACCCCAGTCCGTCTGATAATATGGGCCTTCTAAATCCCAATTAATGGGCAGAAATTCCTGAGCACTGGTAAAATGGATGGTTAGGGCAAATATCAAGGGCAGGATGCCCAGGAAGATGGTGAGTAAGAGTTTCTTATTGAGAACGCACATCATTACCTCCAAAGTGAACTTCTCAAAGCCTGGGCCAGGGCTAAAAGCCCCGGCCTGAGCAGTGAAAGCCCGCCAAAGGCGGGCTAGCTAAGGCGCTTTCAGCGCCCTTTCTCTGCTCAGCCGGGAGCTTTGAGCTCCCGGCCTCCCTCCGTTGGCGTTTATGCCAATATGAGCGCAAAGTTTAACGGTTAAGCTTCACAATGGTAACCCCTTCTCCCCCTTCATAGAGGGGAGCTGGATAGAATGAAGCCACCAGAGGATGCTCGGCTAGATGCTCCCGGATGGCACGGCGTAAAGCTCCAGTACCCTTGCCGTGGACTATGCGCACTTTATCCAATCCTGCTAGGAACGCCTTGTCCAGGTAATCATCGAGCAGGATCAGGGCTTCCTCAACCCTCTTCCCCCGTAGATGCAATTCCACGGGCGGAGGCTTGGCTTTGGGAAGGCTGACGGGTGTTTCAACGGGCAAAACGGGTTCGGGCGCAGGAGCAGGTTCACGCTTCTCCAGCCTGTGCAATGGCACCCTGACCCGCCAGTTGTCCACCACCACCACAGCATCCCCATCGGCCAAAGCGACCACCTCACCTACGGAGTTAAGCCCTTCCACCCATACCTGGTCTCCAACCTCAATCGGACCTGTAATTGGGCGTGGAGGAGGTGGGGGAGGAGGCAATCGCTCTTCCAGCTTCTCAACTTCCTGGGCGATTTCCTTAAGCTCGTGAGGGGCGGAAAGTTGGCTGAGGCGAAGTCGGATGCGTCGGATTTCCCGGCGGAGTTCCTCCAATTCCTCCTCAGCTTTCTGGCGGGCTTCCTCCAGCAGCCTGTGCCGTTCCTTCTCCCACTCCGCTGCCTTCCGGCGCAGCTCTTCTTCCCAGGCCCTGGCTTTCTCAAGGGCTTTCTGGGTCTCCTCCCTGGCCTTCTGAGCCTGGCGCTGGGCCTCCCGAATTTGAGCCAGCAGGGCATCGGCCTCCAGCTTCTGGGGCGGGAGCAACTCCCGTGCCTCCCGGATTATCTCAGGGTTCAGGCCCAGGCGAGAGGCTATGGCTAAGGCATTGGAATACCCTGGCAGCCCTATCCGGAGCACGTAAGTGGGGGCCAGGGTCTCAGGGTCGAACTCCACCGAGGCATTTTCCACCCCAGGGGAGGCATAAGCATAAGCCTTCAACTCCGAGATGTGGGTGGCTACAAGGGTAGTTATGCTCCTCTCCCGAAGGTGAGACAATATAGCCCTGGCAAGGGCCGCCCCTTCCACCGGGTCAGTCCCTGCCCCCAACTCGTCCAGGATGACGAGGGAGCGGGAATCGGCCAGGTTCAATATGCGCACGATGTTGCCCATATGGGATGAGAAAGTGGAGAGGCTCTGCTCTATGGATTGCTCATCGCCAATGTCGGCGTAAACCCCGTTGAACACCGAGAGGCTTGAGCCTTCCTCGGCAGGGATAGCTAACCCCGCCTGAGCCATAAGGGTTAGAAGCCCTGCCGTCTTCAAGGAAACCGTTTTGCCTCCGGTGTTGGGGCCGGTGATGACGAGGATGAAGAAATCTTCGCCGGTGTAGATGTCAATGGGCACCACCTTCTTCGGGTCGAGGAGCGGGTGGCGAGCTCCCTTGTAATGCAGGGTGGAGCCGGGGTGGATGAATGAATCCTGCACTACCGGCCCCCTCCAGGGGGCAAGGCGTGGTATCACCCCTTTTATGTCCTCAGCGTACCGTGCTTTGGCAAAGGCCAGGTCTAATTGGGCGATGATCTCCATCGTGCGGCGGATGTAAGGCTCTTCCTCGGCTATGGAACGGGTGAGGTTTAACAGCACCCGCCGGACCTCTTCCTCCTCGGCCAGCTGGAGTTCCCGCCACTGATTCCCAAGTTCCACGGTCTCCAGGGGCTCTATGAAGAAAGTGGCCCCGCTGGCCGACATATCGTGCACCAACCCCGGAACACGGTTCTTGAAAGTGGCCTTGACCGGGATCACGTAGCGCCCATTCCGCTCGGTGATGATGGGCTCCTGGAGGAAGGGGGCTATCTTAGGAGAGGTGATCAGCTCCTGGAGCCGGTTCATAAGGCGGCGGTGGGCTTCCTTAAGCTCCCGGCGGATGCGGCGCAATTCGGGGCTCGCATCATCCAGAACTTCTGCCCGGTCGTTTATGCAGCGCCCAATCTCCTGGGCTAACCAGGTGTAATCCTCGATGAAGCGGGCTTTG
>DRAO01000109.1 GCA_011041825.1 Chloroflexota bacterium | reverse complement strand
TTACTTTGGACGCAGATTCACGCAGATTTTCTCAGATAATCCTTGAAAATATTAGAAATCTGCGTGCGAAGCCTGCGAGAATCTGCGTCCGCTTTTAAGCTTTTTGCGCGTTTTCAAAATCGCTAGACTCCAGTTACTCAGATTGCGCCGTGGAAGCAGGTATGGTAAAGGTGAAAGTGCTTCCTTTGCCCACCTCGCTTTCCACCCAAATCCGGCCACCATGAGCCTCCACAGCCAACTTGCAGAATGCCAGCCCCAAACCGGTATCAGTTTTGTAGCCCAGCTTCTTCTCCTTGACCCGGGCGAATTTCTCAAAGATTTTCTGATGATATTCGGGCGGTATCCCTTCACCATCATCCTGCACGCTTATCCACATCTCCTCGCCCTTCATCCGGGCTGCAATTTTGATATGCCCACCCTCAAAAGTATGCTTTATCGCATTGGAGACCAGATTCGCCAGGACCCGCCTTATCATCTCCCGGTCGGCATTGAGGGGTGGCAATCCCTCGGGTATATCTACGGTGATTTCCTTGTCTTCCTCCACCGCTATCGCCATCGAGTCAGCCACCACCTCATCCACCACTTCCCGGAGGTTAAAAGGCGCTTTTTCAAGCACCAGCTTCCCTTCCTCCATTTTGCTTATGTCAAGCAGATTGCTTATCATTGCCAGAAGCCTCTGTCCGTTAAGCTGAGCCCGCTTCAGGAATTCCCTCTGACGGGGTTGGACCTCACCACCGATGCCCTCCAGAACCAGGTCTATGTTACCCGTGATAGCAGTGAGAGGGTTCTTCATATCATGCACAATCATATTGATGAGGTCTCGTTTAAGCTTCTCCAGCTCCTCTAGCTCCTGGTTCTTGCGTCGTATAGTCTCTGTCTGACGACGGATTATGTTGTCGGCAGAACGGGCGATGAGCAGAAGCACTGCGAAGAAAAGGGCCATAAAGGCGAGGATGCCCCCTACTATTGTTGCTTTTGTGCGCAGGAGGAAAATCCTTAAGGGGGTTATATCCTGGCGGAGGCAAAATATGCCTTTGAAGCGCTCCACCCTCTCCTGCTCGCCTTTTTTTAACCCGATGGGTACACAGGTAACGATGGTGCTTATCTCCCTGGTCTTACCTATGGGGAGCTTGATTGAACGGGTTTCCACAAATGATACTATCTCCCCCTTGAGGGCCTGCTCAATGTGAGGATCATCCGCTTCTATCCACCCTATCCGCTTTACATCGGTGCTGTAAATGACTTTGCCGGTTTCATCATATATATCAAGGTGCTCTATCCCAAAGCCGCTCAGGTTATCACGCACCACCCTGTGCAGGAGGCGAAGTTGAGAGGGGTCCTGGAGGTTAACGGTTTCCCCTCTCAACCGGAGTGGCAAGGTGAAGTCCCGGAAAATCTGGAACCCTATGCCCCGGGCTATGTTCAGAGCGTAACGCTCACTGACCACCATTATGCTCTCGGTAAGCTTATGTCCGAAGAAATAAGTGATGCAAAGAGTCAGCAATATAACTGCTATTAGGGTTGTGATACTTAGATAAAGGGTAAGGTTGAAGGGGCGCATCCCCTTCGATTTTAGGCCCATCACTCCCCCCTTTCCCCTTGCTTGATTCCGGTCACGTAACAATTCCCCTCTTAATCTACTGTAAGGGAAAAACAAGGCATTCGCTTTTGCCCGGGGCAGGTTAAAAAAGCCTAATGAACCGAATACGCAATCCTTTCCCCTACACAAGTTCTCTCAGCAACTTCCACGCTTTCCTTGCCGCTTTCTTCGGCCTGGCGTAGCGCTTCCAGAGCTTGCGGACTTTGCGCTTGAAGGCGTTCCAAGACTTGCGGCGCTGGGATTCTTCCAAAGCCCACTTCAAAAATTCGTAATCCAGGCCCTTGATCTTCATCTCCGTAGGATTGCGGCGGTACTGGTCGTGGCTGGTGATGAGGGAGAGGCCGTGTTCGATGCAGTAATCGTAGAGGTCGCTGCCAGGATGGGGGGTGTAGAAGGCCGGGCTGTAGTAGTCGGGGTCAATTTCCTTCATCATCGAGATGGTTTCCATCACCTCTTCCTTGGTCTCGGTGGGGATGCCCAGCATATAATTGGCCCAGATGACGATCCCGTACTTCTTGCAGATTTTGGCCGCCTTGAGGTTAATCTCCCGTGTGGTGCCCTTGCGCAAAAAGCGCAGCACCCGGTCGCTGCCCGATTCAAAGCCGATGAACATCCCCCGGCAGCCGGTGTCCACCATCAGCTTCACCATATCCTCGTGCCGGACGATGATGTCAGCACGGGATTGGCAGAAGAAAGGTTGGGTGAAGCCCTCGGCCTTGTAGAGGCGGCAGAACTCGATGACCCATTCCCGGTCTTCGGTGAGGCAGTCGTCGTGGAACATAAAGCTGGCGAAGTTGTACTTCTCCCGCAGGAGTTTCAGTTCGGCGATGACGTTCTGGGGGCTGCGGCGGCGCACCTTGCGCCCGAATATCTTGCGCTCGGCGGGCTGACAGAAGTTGCAATTGTATTTACAGCCCCGTCCGGCAATGATGGTGAGGAAAGGCGGGGGGAGCTCTTCCACGAAGGGCACCTCAGGTGAGTTGAGGGTATAGCCGTACTTGCGCCACTCGTTCAGGAAGAGGTCCCGGTCGGGGAAGGGGATGGCGTCGAGGTCAGGGGGCTCCCCCACCAGCACCCGCTCCTCCGGCGGCCTGCCCTCTTCGATGGCCTTGAGGAGCTTGGGGAAGGTGATTTCTCCCTCCCGGATGACGATGTAATCAATGTTGTGGTTTTTGGCTACCTCGTCCAAGGCCACCGTGGGGTGAGGCCCTCCCACCACGGTGATGATGTTGGGGTCAATTTCTTCTTTGATGATGTCCACGCAGCGCATCACGGGGTTGTAGTCCACGCTCATCATCGTGAGGCCCACCACCCTCGGCTCCCGCTTTCTCACTTCGTCCTTAAACTCTTCCCATCCCGAGAGCGCTCTCAGGTCAATGAGGTCAACTTCGAACCCCTTGGCCTTGGCCGCCGAGGAAAGGTGCGCCAAGCCGTGGCTCACCCATCCGGCATCCATCCCCCGTCCCAGGGAGTTAAATCCATAGCCGGAGATGCCAGGGTAAACCAACGTTACTTTCATCCTTCATCCTCCTCTAGCGGTTTGCCCGTTTTGCTCCTGACCTCTGCGCTCATCTGCACAATCTCCACGAAGTCCTTGGCCCTGAGGCTGGCTCCGCCCACTAACATCCCCTCAATGTCGGGCTGACCATAAGCTTGGCAAGGTTAAAGCTCAGCAGTTCCCCTGAGTTTAGCTTTAATGAAAGAAAGCACTTCTCTGAAAGCACGTGTTATCTCCGGTGATAAGAAGCTCTCTCGGACATCGCCTTCGGTTTCAAAGTGCATAAAGGAAGCATCCTTCACTACGTCCTTAAATTCTCTTTCAGCGATGGTTGCCAAGGTCCGGTAAATGGAGAGCATTGGTTATGCTTCCTCCAGTTTTAGCAACTCTCGCAGCTTGGCTATGTGGGTTTCTTTGTTCTTCCAAACGATATAGTCCTCCCACGCCGGATGTTCAACCACCCGGCCGGATTTTATAGCTTCGTAAAGCTCTTCCTTGGAGAGCACATCATATCGCTCACGGATAGCAGCTATTGCCTCCTCGGCGAGACGGATTTCTTTTTCCAAGAGGGAAATAACCCCCTTACGGATTACCTCGTCTTCTGGCATAGCCAGCGCTGCGCTAACCTTGCTTAACGAAACCCTCATAGCCACGCCTCCTGCCAACCCAGTTTCTATGCTTCGCTTTTCACCTGAGCAGCCATCCGGATGATTTCCACGAAGTCCTTGGCCCTGAGGCTGGCCCCGCCCACCAGGGCACCATCAATATCGGGCTGGGCTATAAAGCCGCCGATGTTGGCGGGGTTGACGCTGCCACCGTACTGGATGCGCACCTTCCGGGCCACACCTTCGCCGTACATCTCGGCCAGGAGCTTGCGGATGGTCCCGCCGATGACGGCTTGCGCCCCTTCGGGCGTGGCAGGCTTCCCGGTGCCGATGGCCCACACCGGCTCATAGGCGATGACCAACTTCTCCACCTCGTGGGCTGGTACTCCTTCCAAGGCCCCTTTCACCTGGCGGGTGACCACCTCTTCCGTAAGTCCGGCCTCGTTCTCCTCTAAATTCTCGCCCACGCAGATGATGGGGATGAGGCCATGGGCCAGGGCTGCTTTGACCTTGCGGTTTACGCCCTCATCGGTCTCGCCGAAGTACTTGCGCCGCTCCGAGTGGCCGATGATGACGTAATCGCAGAGCTCTTTCAGCATTACGGGGGAGATTTCGCCTGTGTAGGCTCCCTTCTCCTCCCAGAATATGTCCTGAGCTCCAACTTTGATGGAGCTTCCAGCTACCAGCAGTTTCACGGCGCTCAACGCCGTAAAGGGCGGACACAGCACTTTCTCTATGCCTTGGATGGCGTCGAGTTCGTCCTTCATCGCCAATACAAGTTGGATGGCCTCACGGATGGTCTTGTTCATCTTCCAGTTCCCGGCAATGATCGGCGTGCGCATTGGGACACCTCCAAATTTGTTTGCTTTGAGCCCAGGGCAGTGCCCCTAGGTTTTTTCAAGGCGGATGTCACCGTCAGTCACGCAGTACCTGTAAAACCAGATGCCCCTCTCATTGAACTCACTGTTCTGGGCTTTGAGCTTGGCCCCTTTGGCGAACCGATAGGCGATTAACACCGGCTGCACGGTTTCAACCTCGCCATCGGCCAGCCTCCCAGCTACCCAACGGGAATACCGCAGGAGTTGGGAGACATCATCCGCTTTGGCCGTACCCCTTTTCAATTCAACTACGGTAAACCTGTACCGCAGTGGGAAGCCTGTGTATTTCATGTTGGAGTGAAAGCACAACAGGTCAATGTTCTTCCTGCTAACATGATAAGGCACATTGTTGGCGAACCATTCCAAATCCTCCACCGGGCCGAAAATCTCCCTTAAATCCAAACGGTCGGGCTTATCAATATTGGCCACCAGCCATGCCCTAAGCACATCTTCGCAGCAGACCATGCCATCCTGATCCAGAGGCAACTTGATTTCGGTCTTATTCATGGAAGGATAAGAGGCGAAATTCCGCAGCCCATCAGCGGCGTTACCGTTGACTTTTACCAGGAGCTCCAAAAG
>DRAO01000161.1 GCA_011041825.1 Chloroflexota bacterium | reverse complement strand
GGGAAGCCAACCGCCAACGCATCATTGATTATTTCGACGCCACCGAGCACCACTGGTACAACCACATCTGGCAGCTACGCCACATCCTCAAAGGCGAGGAGGGCCTATACCATCTGAAGCAGCTCGTGCCCCTGACCAAGGAGGAAATCGAGGCCATCGAGCTGGCCGTGAAATACGACATCCCCTTCGGCATCACCCCGTATTACCTCTCGCTCTTCGATTTCGAATCCGCCGACCGCAAGTGGGATTGGCAGATCAGGGCCCAGGTGATCCCGCCGCTCCACTACGTCCGCACGATGATCGAACACCGGGATGACCGGGAGTTCTACTTCGACTTTATGGGCGAGCACGATACATCACCGGTGGATTTGGTGACTCGCCGCTATGTGACCATCGCCATCCTCAAGCCGTTCGATACCTGTCCCCAAATATGTGTCTACTGCCAGCGCAACTGGGAGATAACCGGCCCGATGATGCCCGGAGCCATACCTCCCCGTTCGACGCTGGAAAAAGCCCTCGATTGGTTCGCCCAGCACGAGTCAATGACCGATGTGCTCATCACCGGGGGTGACCCCTTCTTCCTCAGCGACAAACGCATCGAATACCTGATGGAGCGGCTCAGCCAGATGGACCACGTGGTGAACATCCGGTGGGGCACCCGTGCCCCGGTAACGATGCCGATGCGCATCACCGATGAGTTGGCCGACATCCTGGGCCGCTACATCGAACCGGGCAAGCGAAACGTCTGTGTGGTCACCCACATCGAGAGCGCCGCCGAGATCACACCTGACCTGGCCGAAGCAGTGGCAAAACTGCGTCGCCGGGGGATTTACGTTTACAACCAGCAGGTCTACACCTTCCAGACCAGCCGCCGCTTCCAGACGGTGGCCACCCGCATTGCGATGAAGAAAGTGGGCGTTGACCCGTATTATACTTTTTACCCCAAGGTCAAAGGCGAGACCCGTGACTATATGGTGCCTCTGGCCCGACTTCTGCAAGAGCGTAAGGAAGAGGCCCGGCTCCTGCCCGGCATCTTCCGCACCGATGAACCGGTGTTCAACGTCCCCCGTTTAGGTAAAAACCACGTGCGTGCCCGCCAGGACCGGGTGCTGGTGGGGATAAAGCCCAACGGTGCTCGTGTTTACCTCTGGCATCCCTGGGAAAAAGGCATCACTCCTACCCAGCCCTTCGTCTATGAAGACTTCCCCATCTATGACTACCTGCAAAAGCTTAAAGAAGAAGGTGAGAACCCAGCAGATTATGAGACCATCTGGTATTACTGGTGATATGAGGCCCGGGTAAAGCGCAAAATCGCCGTCAAAGCCGCTGAATATCCTGGTGGGAAGGGAGGTGATAAGCCAAAGTGAAAGGGAAATAAGCCGACTGTGGGAGGGAAGAGAGCGAAAGCCCTCCCACGCAAGCCCAAAACTTTTTAGGAGGGGGAGCTATGAGAAAAGTATGGGCTCTGATTTCACTCTTGCTAATGCTATCATTGCTGGCGGGGTGCGCCACCCCTACACCGCAAGTCATAAAAGAAACCGTAGTGGTGACCAAAGAAGTGGAGAAAGTGGTCACCAAAGAGGTAGAGAAGGTGGTGACCAAAGAAGTGGTAGTCACCCCGACCCCCGCCCCCGCTGAGACCATCCGTATCGGTGGTGTTGGACCTCTCTCAGCCCCCGGTACTGTAGTGGGGGGAATCGCCATGCAATTTGCAATGAAGCTAGCCACAAAAGAAATCAACGAGAAAGGCGGGGTGCTGGGCAAGCCTCTAGAACTCATCTTTGCTGATACTGAAGGTTTGCCTGAGCGTGGTACTGCTGTAGCCGAGCGCCTCATCAATGAGAATAAAGTTGTAGCCATCACTGGCGAATATCACAGCTCCGTCGGTTTGGCTATAGCAGAAGTGGCCCACAAGTACGGCATCCCGGTCCTGTTCTCCGAAACCTGGGCCGATAAAATTACCGAACTCGGGTATCCCGAAGTCTTCCGCATTGCCCCTGCTTCTAGTATGGTTGCCCGAGCCGTTGTAGACTGGATGGCCGAAGTGGGTGTGAAGCGGGTGGTCCTCATCGGTGAGAACACCGATTTCGGCACCGGGATGGTTGAGAAGCAGAAGAAACTCCTGGAAGAAAAAGGCATCGAGGTCGTGGAGACCTTCTTCGTCGAGATGGGCACCACAGACTTCACCCCCATCCTGACCCGCATCCAGGCTATGGACCCGCCGCCGGATGTGGTAAGCGCAGAGGCGGTCACCGGTGAGACCAGCTTCAACCTGGAGCAGCAGATGGTGGAGATGGGTATCGCTCCCACCGAGACCACTATCGGCATTGCCAACCAGGTGGCCATCCAGCCCGAATTCTGGGAGAGCGTACCTGATGGCAACTACTTCGTGTTCACTCACGTGGGCCTGCCACGCTCGTTGTGGAATGATATGACCCACCACGTGGCTGAGGAGTACGAGAAAGCCTTCAAGACCAAGCCGCCTAGCTACGTGCTGGAGGCTTATGACAGCGTTTGGATTTTGGCCGACGCCATCGAGCGTGCTGGTTCCACCGACCCCCAGGCTATCATCGAAGCGCTGGAGGAGACCGACATTGTGCTCTCCCAGGGCCGCTACTGGTTCAAGTACACCAGCAAGAACCCACTCCCCGCCGATGGCAGCGTGCCAGCTTATATGTGGCATCAATGGCCTAATCCCGCTGCGCTGGTGCTTCAATACTTTGAACCCAATCAGGACTGGGAAGAAGCAGCGGTGCTCTGGCCTCCTGAGTATCAGACCCACAACACTGTCTACATTAAGCCTGGCACGAAGCCTTAATTAAGAGCGAATGCACTCGGGTGCGGCGTGCTTCACAGGCACGCCGCACCCGATACTTACATTATTGCCCCGAGCCATTTATAGCGGCCTTTACCAAATTTTGATTTCAAGGAGAGAGTATGGGAAAAACATATGTTATTGTTTTCCTATGGCTTTTACTGGCAGGGCCAATATGGGCGGCTATCGGAGCTTGGTGGTTGCCACGAGTTTACCGCCGTAAAGGATTAGAAGACGCCCCTGCCAGGATGATAGGAGGTTTGGGGGGATTCACTTTAGGGCCTTTCTTGGTGCTGCCACTTCGCTATTTCACCCCTGAAGTAAGCCGCTGGTACTGGGGAGCAGGCACCGGAATCCTCGCCGCTGTAGAGCTTTACGGACTTTTCGCTTTGCTCCAGCCTGAAAACCTGTGCGTGACTAATCCCAATTATGTGGCTAACCAGGCAGCCAACGGGTTGACCATCGGTTTTATTTATGCCCTCATCGGTGTCGGCCTGACCCTCATATACTCAATCCAGGGAATTATCAGTTTCACTCACGGCCAGTTTTATATGCTCGGCGGTTACATCTCTTACTATTTCCTCAACAGCTTCCTCAAAGTAAACCCCATCTTTGCCATCCCTGTGGCCGGTTTGGTCACATTAGTCATCGGAGCTGTGTTCGATAAGCTCTTCCTGAGCCCAATGCACAAAGGCGGGGTGGAGCGAGTAGGGGAATATGCTATCCTGGTGACCTTCGGTTTCGGCTTCTTCCTGGAATACACCACTCTTGCCATAGTAGGGCCATTTCCTCACAAGGTCAGCCCTTACCTTAAAACAAAGAGTTTCAAGCTCTTTTCCATCTCTCTCATTCCCAATCGTCTTGTCGCTGCCGCTGTGGGAGTTGCCCTAATCCTGGGCCTCACATATTTTCTATACAGGACTTGGTGGGGCAAGGGACTTCGAGCAGTAAGTATGAACAAACAAGCAGCGGCCATCGCTGGCATCAACCCATTGAATATGAACACTTTAGCTTTCAGCATTGGTACTATGCTGGCCGGGATGTCAGGAGCAGCGATGATACCTATTTTCTCGTGGGTTCCTGGCGTCGGCGCAGCAGCCTCTCGGCGCTCCTATGTCATCATCGTTTTAGGAGGGCTGGGGTCCGTCCCTGGAGCATTGGTGGGTGGACTAATCCTGGGATTAGTAGAGGCTCTCGGGGCCGGCTGTTACCCTGACCCCAGTAAAGGAGCCGCTTACCGGGATGTTTTCGGGCTGATTATTTTCGCCCTTATCCTGCTGCTTAAACCTACAGGCCTGTTTGGGAGGAGACGGTGAAAAAGATATTCGACATCCGCTGGCTTGCAAGTGGGGCAATAGTTGCCGCTTTGCTTTTGCTCCCCTTGCACTTGCACCGCTTCCCTTACCAGATGTTCGTACTCACCAGCGCCTTCTTTTACGCCATTTTGTCCTCCAGCTGGGCTCTGCTAGCCGGGATAGCAGGACAGTTCTCCTTTGCCCACGTGGCATTCGTGGGTATCGGCGCTTATACCAGCGGCTTGCTGGGTAAATACCTGGGCGTTCCACCTTTCCTGGGAATCCTGATCGGCACCCTTACGGCCGGATTAGTGGGGGTTTTCATTGGCTTCCTGTGCTTACGGCTGAGGGGAGCTTACCTGGCCTTGTTCACCATCGCTTTCTCAGAAATACTGCGCATCATTGTCTTGAGCGAGTATCAGATTACTGAAGGCAGCACCGGCCTGGAGATGAAGCCTCTTTACCCCCATATCACTCCTACTGCTCAGTATTATATAACCCTGGTTATGCTGCTTGTCACAATGGCCTTTATGTACTGGCTTGCAGGTTCCCGATTTGGCCTCTTTATAAAGGCAATGCGAGAGGATGAAGACGCTGCTGCTGCAATGGGAGTAGACACAGTGCGATACAAAGTCCTGATCTTCGCCATCACGAGCACCATAGTGGGTCTGGCAGGAGGCATTTTCTACCATCAAGTTGGAATAATCACTCCCAATATTATGGAGATTCTCCAGATGTCGCTGATTATCGCTTTCGCAGTCATCGGCGGCATCGAGAGCTTGATGGGAGCCGCTATAGGTGCTTTCCTCTGCCGCATCGCTTTGGAGTGGCTGCGAGAAATAAATATCTTAGGTTGGCACATCGAGCCAGGTATCTGGCGGTATGCTGCTTTCGGCGTCTTGCTTATGCTAACCTTGCGTTTCGCCCGAAATGGGTTGCTCTACCCCGTTATTGACCGTTTGTTCTTGCGGAAAGCAAGGGAAGAGGCGGTACTCAAACGCAGACGAGCTAAGGAGGTGGAGGCCTGATGCTTGAACTAGATGTCCGTAACGTTT
>DRAO01000168.1 GCA_011041825.1 Chloroflexota bacterium | reverse complement strand
GAGCTGGTGCTTTCGGCGTGGGGGTGGGAGCCGGTGCTTTCGGCGTGGGAGTAGGTGTGGCCGCAGGGGCACACCCCATCAAACCTGAAGCAACACCTCCCACCAACAGCAAAGCTGTACAGAGATAAATGATTTTCCTTCTCATTTTCTACACCTCCCCACAAAGTTCTTAGTATATCACCCAGCCAAGGTGAGGGCGGATCTTCAAATTGGCCTGAACCACCTCCCCCCAATCGTAACATCTGCCAGAGATCAACTAACGGCCACAACGATGCGGGTAATCTCTCAGCTCAATAATGCCTCCAGGGCAACAGAGGGCTAACAGAGGAGAACATCAATGCCCCGGGCACGCAGAGCTGCTGCATATTCCGGATCCAAACCATTATCAGTGATGATTTTGTCCAGGACATCCAGAGAGGCGAACGGAGCTAGGGCTATCTGCCCGAATTTATCGTGAGTGGCGACCAGGATCTTCTCTTTCGCCGCCTGGATCATCGCCTGTTTGATTTCCACCTCATCTGTGTTGGTGTTGGTCAGCCCGATTTGCAAGTCTACCCCTCCTGTGGAGAGGAAAAGCTTGTCCACATGGAACCTTTCAATGGTTTGCCTGGCCAGAGAGCCAACCAGACAGTTGTTGACCGTGCGGATCACACCTCCTGTGACGATTACTTCTATGTGGCGACAGTAGCACAATTCTGCAACAACGTTAATTGCATTTGTGATGACTGTAATCCCTTTTTTAAGCTTGAGAAGCTTGGCAATTTCTCCCGTTGTGGTTCCCGCATCTAGGATGACCGTATCGCCTTCGTTGATCATCTGGACAGCCCGAGCTGCAATCCGCTTCTTCTCCTCAAGATACCGAACAGCTAGCAGATGGAAGGGAAGCTCGACAGCCGCCTGTTCCACCAACACAGCTCCACCATGGGTGCGTATCACTATCCCCGCCTCTTCGAGTCGCTGAAGGTCTCTGCGGATTGTGTTGGTTGAGACGTTCAATTCCTTGCTCAGCTCAGAGACACTCACGGTTTTATTGGCTTGGAGCGCGTTGAGAATTCTATTGAGCCTCTCCGCATTGATCATACGGTAGGGCATCTCATTTCGCTTTGGATTCATAGCGCCTCCATTCTTATGTTCTGCGGTCCTCAGATGGAGTTGTCTACACCATCGATGGGCAGTCCAATCTGGATCACAGCCTGGTGGCTGCGGGTTATCTACGCCTTGCTCAGCGAGGGAGTTCTCTACCAAGGTGATTACGCGCCTAATTTATGAGAGTGGGCTATCAAATCTCTGACCGCTTTCAAGGCCTCTTCGAGATACATTTCGTAACGGGGGCAAATCTCTAAAGTCAGCCACCCGTTATATCCGGACCTTCCCAGGATCGAGACCACTTCGGCCAAAGGGATCCTGCCCCAACCCGGAGGCAAGTGATTGTCCGCTTCGCCAAGGGCCAAACGCTCGCACTCTGTTTCAGCAACATCGGCTAGGTGACCGAAATTGTCATGGAAATGCACATGCTTTACCTGAAACGCGCAACTTTCAATAGCCGCAAGGTAATCATCGTCAGGCCAGTAAGGAGCAGCCAGGAAAGCGTGCCCCACATCCAAACACAACCCTACATTAGGGGAATTTATCTCCTTAACCTGCTGAGCAAGCAAATCCAGGCGAAGAGCCCGGTTATATACGGCAAGTTCACTCTCTGGTACCCCAAATTCGGCCAAAAAAAGGATTTCGGATAACTGCGGGTCCATATTTTCTATGGTGATAACCACTCCCAGGTTTTCCGCCAGAAGGGCCTTTCTTTTTAACCTTTCAATCTCTATCTCCCAACGCTGGTGAAGATCCGCCTTACTTGGCAGCCCACCGTATTCCAATAGAGGATAATTGAGACTGTTCTGTCCGCTGTGATAGACGAACACCTCAGCTTCAAGACAAGAGCACACATACAAGTAAGCATCAAAAGCCTTCAGGTGCAATTCCACGTTTCTTCCGCCGGCTATGTTAAGCGCATTGGGGGCATGACACGTGTATTGAAAGGGAAAACGTCGGGTAATTTTCAGCAATCTATTCAGTTCCTCTTTGTTAACCTCTCCCCCTCGAACTACATTTATCCCCGCAAGCTGTAGTTCTACGCTTTCAAAGCCGAGGCTTGCAAAAAGCTCCAGTTTAGATTCGAGTTTTGCTAGACTTCCATTGAGGTCTTCGGCGTCCGTATCAATGCCAACTCCCTTGAAAGGCATCTTTTATTGACTCCTTTATGGTGATGTTGAAGTTAACTTGGCGTTGTCAATCTGCCTCCCCGCCTCCTGATTGTCACTTAAATGAGCTGAATTCCTAATCTAGGATAAGGCACATACCGTCGTAGGCAACCTTGACGCCCTGGGGCTCAAGAAGCTCCACAAGGCGGTCATGGGGCGGGTTACTGTGGGAAATGTGATGGGCGATAAAAAGTGCTCCTTCTCGAAGCAAGCCCGAGTTCCGAAATCGCCGGTAAACTTCTAAAAAAGAAGAGAGATTATGATGCCCACCACCGCTCGACTCATATCCCATAGTTTCATCTAGAATAACCACATCAAATTTATGCTTTGCAAGCGCCTGCCAGACCGACTCTGCCCAGGGGCCAGTATCAACAGCATAGAGGACGTGGTGCTTGCCATCATAGACACTGTAGAACAAAGCGTCTTTCTCACCCCTGCCATGCTGGGCAGGATAGCTGTAAAAACAATAGGGATCTTCCCGCCACATAGAGAATGGCTTAACCGAATTAAGCGATAAACGGGCATCGTCGAGGTCCAGACCTGGAAGATACGCCGGGGGATTCAGCAGCACTTCAATGACTGCGGGAGGGCCGAACACCTTTAATAGAGGCAAGGGGGTAAGGCGGTTCTCCGAGGCTCTCCACATAAGATTTGAGGGACAAAAGTGGTCATCATCTAGATGAGTAAACAGAAGTATTCGCACACGACTCAATTGCAAACCATAACGCATGGCAACCGCACCGAGGTCGGGGCCGGCATCAAATAATAAATCCTCATTTATCAGCAACATACTGCGTAAGCGCAAATTACGTCCCCCTAAGGCTCGGGCCTCCTGGCAATTAGCGCATTCGCAGAACAGAGCTGGATATCCTTCAGCTGCTCCCGTGCCCAGGAAGAATAAACGCATCAGTTCTCCCTTATCAAGGCAGCACCTTTTGGTGAAGTTTGTAACTTTTTGGTAATTTCCACCGTATTCCACCATCATATTACCATATTCCTTCAACTTTGTCAAGTCGAAGTTTCTGAGGTTCGGACCTGAGTTCGGATATAGGTTTGGGGCTTGCATAAAACAGGGCCCTCCAAAGATAAAATTTAAGCAAAAAGCAAGACACACAACTTTGGGATAAGGAGGAGGGCCCTATGGATAAGTCACAAAGTCGGAATTTATGCACTATCTTTTCGATGATGAAATCATGGCAGAACGAGCTTCTGAAATCGGCCAGGCCATCCTGGAGGCACGCTCCCTGCGCTTGAGCGAGATAGCGGCCAAGATGCCCGGCAGTATGGATGCCGCTTACAAGCGCATTCATCGCTTTCTCCAAACAGCGGAGTGACTGAGCGGCCCGAAGGGGCGTCCCGCATTCCTCTGTCGCCTGAAAGCGACGGTCCCTTGCGAGAGATTTTTATGGGAAGCGATCCTGGCTACCTCTGTTTCCAGGGCAACTTGGCGTACCACATCCGCCACGTTCCTACCAAGCCATAGGGGAAGAACAATACCAGGAGGATAAAGACAAGGCCGAATACCAGGGGCCAGCGCTGGCCGAAGAAGATGCTGAGCCAGTGCCCCAGCAAAGTCAGTACCCCCGCTCCTAGCACCGGGCCAATGAGGGTGCCCACGCCCCCGATAATCACCATAAGCAGGGCGTTCAGGGTCAGATCAATGCTGAGCACGTGAGGGGTGGCATGGCCGTTGAGGAGGACGTGGAAGAAGCCTGCCGAAGCTGCCAGAAGGGCCGAGAAGACGATGGCTATCAGCTTGTAAACGAAGGTGTTATACCCCATCGTCATCGCCCGGAGTTCGTTCTCCCTGATAGCGACCAGCACATGGCCTGTGGGCGATTCGGTAAAGCGTTTGGTGATGCGGTAAAGCGCTACGGTTGCCGCAAAAACGAGGTAGTAGATAACGTATCCGGTGCTCCACCGGACTGATGATGGGAGGCACCGGTATGCCCTGGAGTCCGTCCTCAGCTCCCGTCCAGCGGCGGAAATCGGAGGCCTCGGCAAGGATGTAGAAGAGTTCAGCGAAGGCTAAGGTCACCATAGCGAAGTAAACCCCTTTGACCCGCAGGGAGATAGCTCCTACAAGAAGCCCTTGCAGAAAAGCCACGACCAGGGCTATCAGGAAGACCACCGGCAAAGATAACCCCAGGTGTTTGAGCAATATGCCCGTAACATACGCACCCGTGCCGAAAAAGGCTGCGTGGCCGAAAGAAAGTATCCCTGTGTAGCCGAGCAGGAGGTCGTAGCTGATGGCGTAGATGGCATAGATGAACACCTGGCTGAGCAGGTGCATCCAGAAGAGAGGGGCCCCTTTACCCACAGGGTTTCCGGTAAGCCAGGCAGTTAGGTAGGGGAAGCTTACGAAGAAGGCTATCACAAGGATTCCTGCCCAAGACCACTTCACTTTCGGCCACGGGGTACCTTTCACGATGTCCTTTGCCATCTCACTCCTTCCTCCCGAACAAGATGTAGCTGCCCATTCCTCCTATGACCACAGCTATGAAAGCGTAAAGCTGGAAGGCCAGCCCCATATCGGGGTCTATGCGCAGGAATGGCGCTGCCGTAATCCCTCCCAGGGCCGCCAGAGCTGCTCCCATCACGAACACCAGGGTGAAAACCCTCTGCACATTGATGCCCAGGGCTTCGACCATCTCCCGGTCTTCGACTCCGGCACGGATGATCATCCCCAGGCGGGTGCGGTGGAGTATCCACCACACCACCACGGCCATAAGTATTCCCACAAATATGTGGTAGTTTTCCCCTTCGGCTTCCTGTATGAAGCGAAGCAGGAACGAATGGATGATCTTTTGAGGTGGCATGCGGCTTATGTGGGGCTGAGGCATCCCAAACCAGGCTGCCAGCTTCTCCTGGGCGATGAAGGGAGTTCGTCCATCACGGGTGCGGCGTCCACCCCGCTGGG
>DRAO01000026.1 GCA_011041825.1 Chloroflexota bacterium | reverse complement strand
TCCCAACCTGTGTAGCCTGGGCAACGGGGGTGGCTGTTTCAGGAGGCTGTGCAGGGACTTCTGTAACCTGGGCTTTAGTAGGGCTCGGTTGCACCGCTGCCACAACCGGGGTTGACGGAAGGGGAGTAGGAGTAGGCGGCTGAGGTTTAGGGCGAGTGCAACCGATGAGCAGGGTAACGATACTCAAAAGGACAAGCAAGCTCTTCCTCATAGGAAATCCTCCCTACTATGGGGGTAAGAAAAGGTCATCATCATAATATCATAAGAAAGAAGCCCCGTCAAGCAATATATAAACTAAATTAATGGCTGAACCGGATGTGAATTACATCCCCATCTTGCACCTTGTAATCTCGACCTTCCACCCGTACTATCCCCTTGGCTCGGGCTTCGGCCCACGACCCAGCGGCTACGAAATCACGCCAGTTTATCACCTCTGCCCGAACAAAGCCCTTTTGCATATCGGTGTGGATTTTACCGGCTGCCTCCCACACCGTTGTTCCCCTCTTCACAGGCCAAGCCCGCACCTCCCTCCGGCCTGTGGCGGTAAAGAAGGTGATGAGGTCGAGGAGGTGAAACCCGGCCCTGACCAGGCGGTTCAAGCCTGGCTCCTCCAGCCCTAGCTCCTTCAGATAGGCCAAAGCTTCCTCTTCGGGCCACCGAGCCAGCTCTTCCTCCAGGGGTGCACATATAACCACCACTTCCGAGCCTTCCTCTTGAGCCTTTTGCCGCACCCTGTCTACCAGTTCTCCTCCATCGGGGAGGTCATCCTCGGACACGTTTGCCACGAACAGGCGGGCTTTGCCCGTCAAGAGGTTGAGCTCCCTGACCAGGGCCTTCCCCTCATCTCCCCCCTGCCAGGTAGCCGCCCGATGTCCTGCCGCCAAGTGGCGGTGGAGGTCTTCGAGCAGGAGCAGGACATCTTCGTAATCCCTGGGCCTGGATTTGGCAGCGCTCCTGGTTTTACTCAGCCGTTTCTCCACCGTTTCCAAGTCCGCCAGGGCCATTTCCACATCCACGATTTCGATGTCGGCCACGGGGTCAATCTCCCCCGAAGGATGGGGGATGTCGGGGGCTTCAAAGCAGCGCACCACCATAGCGATGGCATCCACATTGCGGATGTGAGCCAGGAAGCGGTTCCCAAGCCCCTCGCCTTGATGGGCTCCCTTCACAAGGCCCGCTATGTCCACAAATTCAACCGTAGCTGGGGTTACTGTCTCGGGGTTTACCACCTGGGCGACAGCATATAGGCGTTCGTCTGGCACTGCTGCCACCCCTATATTGGGTTCTATGGTGGTAAAGGGGTAACTGGCTACGGCAGCATTGGCTCTGGTAAGGGCATTGAAGAGGGTTGACTTCCCTACATTGGGTAATCCGACGATTCCAATTTGAAGGCTCATTGCATCTCAGCTCCCGATGGTCTGCGGGCTTTTGGGATGGCAAAATAGAAGGTGCTCCCTTTGCCTGGTTCACTCTTCACCCACACCCTGCCCCGATGCCTCTCAGCCACGGATTTCACCAGCGCAAGGCCCAGCCCACTGCCCCTGACCCGGATGACTTCGCTTGATTTGACCCGGTAGAATTTCTCAAAGATACGCTGCTGGTCAGCCTGGGGGATGCCTATGCCCGTATCCTGGACCTTGAGCACCCAGAAGCGGGCTGCATCCTCTACAGATACGGTTACCTGCCCTGGCCCAGGGGTGTACTTAATGGCATTATCCAGGAGGTTTATGACCGCCCTCTTGACGAAATCCCTATCTCCGAAGAAGGGGCAGGGCTCCGGCGGCAAGCGAAGTTCCAGAAGGATTGATTTCTCGGCTGCTCTGTCCCTCATCTCCTCCACGGCTTCTTCGACGATGGGCCTTAACCAGCAGGGGGCTAACTGGACCCTCAGCCCTGTCTCAAGACGGCTTATATCCAGGAAGTTATTGACCAACCCGGTAAGGTGGTCGAGACTCCGAAGCATTTTGCCAGCGATTTCCTGCTGCTGGCGATTGAGCTCCCCTACCTGACCCAGCATTTTCACATATCCTTGCACAAGGGTGAGGGGAGAGCGCAGGTCGTGAAGGACGATTTCCAGCATCTCCGTGCGGGAGCGCTCGGCTTCCTTGAAAGGCGTTATATCCCTGAGCACTATTACCCAACCCTGAGGCATCTGAGATGCCCCAGCTCCATCGCCAGAGGGGATGATGGGGGAAGCCCAGACGTGAAAGACGGTGCCACGGATGGTGGTTATTTCACCTTTTATTGTGGTTGTGCTCCGGTTCATCTGCTCAACGAAACCCCTCCAGTTCTGGTCCCGCAGGGCTTCCATCAGAGGGAGGCCCAAAATCCGCTCCGCTTCTATGCCCAACATCTCCTCGGCGGCAGGGTTAACGATTGCCAGACGGCCTAATTCGTCCAGGACCAAGATGGGGTCAGGGGTGCTGTTCAAGATAGCCTCCAGCCGAAGGCGTTCTCTCTCGGCTTTTTCGAGAAGCCCGAGGTTTTCAGCCATCACGCTCAGTTGCCCGGCGATGGCTGTTATCAAGCTCATCTCAGATGGTGTCAGGTCAATGGGATACTTAAATGTCAACCACAGCACCCCCTTCAGCCTTCCTCCTATAAGGAGGGGCATACCGATGGCCGCTTTAGCGCCAATTTCCCTCAGCGTGTCCCGGAGGATGGGGGAGGCTTCCTGGGCCTTGCCTATCAACAGGGGTCTCTTCCGCATCGCCACCAATCTGGATTGAGGGCTGAGGCGTTCTCCCTTCTGCTCCTGCCATATCCCTCCGTAAGAGATGAAATTAAGCACCAACCCCGATTTATCCACCAAGGCAAGCCCGGCCCCGCTCGCCTTAGTTAAGCCCTTCAGCCCCTCTAGGAAGAGCCTCATACTCCTCTCCAGGTCCCTCACCGAAAGCGCCTTCTGGCTTATCCTCAGGAGGGAGTAGGAGTCATCGAGGCGGGCTTTGAGGGTAAGGCGCATCCTATCCAAGGCCCTGGCTAGCTGCCCAATCTCATCATCCCTTGCCAGGATTAGGCTCTCTTCCAGGTGGCCCCGGGCCAACCGAAGGGCCCTCTGGCTCAACTCCTCTAAGGGGGAAGCCACCCTGGAAGAGAAAGCTATCGCCAGGATTGTAAGGGAGATTGTTACCAATATCAGGAACCCGGAGAAAGGCACCAGGAGGGCATTAACCCTGGCTACTATCGCCCCATATGGGGCCGTTATCACTGCTTGCCAGCCTAAGGGGAGAGGCTGGCGGACTACAATCCATCCCCCCTGTTCGCTGAGCAGGCTGTAGAAAGCCCTCTCCGTGCTTCTGAGGAGCCGGGCTTTTTCGAGGTTAAGGGGAAACTCAGGGAGAGGGGGGCTGGAAGGAGGGATGATAACTCGTCCCCGGCGGTCGAGCAAGAAGGCTTCTTCTGGCTTCCTATTGCCGAAGCTGGCGGCAAGAGTCCCCCTGGCTATGGGAAGCCTGAGCATCAGCCAATAATTACCCGGCAAAGAGGTAAGGGCGGAGACGAAAGGCTCGCCATCCAGGGTGTAGATGCCGCTGAACAGCGCTTCGCCCGGAACTTGGGGAGAACTCAGGAGCTGGGCCTCTTCGTCAATTAGGGATAGCGAAGGAGGATAAGAGGCAATGACAGAGCCGTTGCTTTCGGCCACCAAGCAGGACTGGACAAGGGATGAGGTAGGGCAAGTTTTAGCCAAGATCAGACTCCATTGCTCTGGAGGCTCACGGCTTAATGAGAGAGCCAGATTTCCAGCGACCTCCCTCCCTCTGTTCAAGAAATCCTCCGTTAGGGAAGCCAGAGCCTGGGCATCTCTATCTAATGTGTTCAGCAAGACCTCCAAATTGGTCTGGGTGGTGAGGGATGAGACTACCGATATAAAAGCAAAAGACACAAGCAGCAGGAAGAGGACCAGATAAGCGCTAACCCGAAGGGTTAAGCTACGGGCGAAGGGAGATGGCTTCCCAGGATGGAGAGGCTTCCTTGGAGGCCATAAGATGTCCAACAATGTGGCTTCCAGGAAGACAGGACCAAAAGTTATGGCCAATTCCACCAAGGGCATTTGCCATCCCCCTGCCAGGTAATATAAGGGGAGAGAGGCCAAGAAAATGTAAAAAGGCAATGGCCAGGTGAGGAAAGCAGCCAGCGATGCCGCTATTCGAGGGAGGCGCAGGAGACGGGGGAGTTCATCGGTGTATTCGAGGGTTACCAGCCATCCCACCAAGGCTCCGAAGAGAGCTTGCTGAAACATATATAGGGGGCTATGGGAAGTGAGCAGGAAGCTCACCAGGCCTCCGGTTAAGGAAACAAAAGCCCCGGGCCATATCCCCCAGCGGGCGGCAAACAGGATGGGAAGAGGGGCCAGGAAAGGGAAAGGCGGGGAAAGCGAGGGAACGGTCCTAACCAGAGGAACGGCGCTTAAAACCCCACAGCTCGCCATAAGCCCCAGGATGCCCATTGCCTGCTTAGGGTTTACGGTGATGAGGAAACTACGATGCTGGACCAGGAGGAAGCCGAGAGCAATTATATGGAGGAAAAGAAGCAGGAGTTCCCCTATGGAGCCTTGCCCTTGTTGGAGAGGGGGCAAAGCCATAGGGGGGTTCAAAATAATCTCTAATCCCACAAGTCCCCCTTCCTAGCTTTCAAAGCTCATCCCGCTACGTGAGAAGTATTCCTGGGCAACGGCTCACCGTTGCTCGGACAAAACCTTCGCTTTCTCCGTATTCCCTTGAAGGTAGTCCTCCACTTAATCGTGGTCAACATAAAAAGTGGGATTTTGCCCCCACCGTGGTGCAACATTGCCAACCACGGTTAAATGGAGTGCTACCCCCTTGAACTATGCATATTAATTTTAGCATTTATTTGATGCTAGGGCAACTTGGTGGCTTCAGAGGTGTCTGGGGTGGTAAAATCTTCGCTCATACTGGCATAGCCGCCAACAGAAGGGCCGGGAGCTCAAAGCTCCCGGCTGAGGGGGGAAAGGGCGCTGGAAGCGCCCTGAACAGCCCGCTTCCAGCGGGCTTCCACTGCTCAGGCCGGGGCTTTTAGCCCTGGCCTTCCTGTTCATCCGCTACCTCCCCAAAAAGGTGTTCGCTCATACTGGCATAGCCGCCAGCAGAAGGGCCGGGAGCTCAAAGCTCCCGGCTGAGCAGGGAAAGGGCGCTGGAAGCGCCCTGAACAAGCC
>DRAO01000089.1 GCA_011041825.1 Chloroflexota bacterium | reverse complement strand
GCGAAGGACATAGATGAATGGGGCGTGGCTCTGCTGGGCAAGATCGTCTATAGAGTGCCCGGCGATGCCAAACCTTATTGCCCCTCCGCAAGAGAGGTAGCTGACAACATGGCTACCCTTTTCGGCCTGGAGAAAGCCCCGGTCTTGGAGGTGCCAGGCCAGGACTGGGAAGAGGTGGCCAAGAATTTGGAGCAAGGTGAAACAAGACCGATCAAGTAGTCGGGCATAGCAAGAGGTCAGGGCCGAGGCTCACGCAGACGGGCTTCGGCCTCCCTCGTAAAGGGTTATACCATAATTTTAAGTTTGGAGGAAAAATGTCCACGAGAGGTTGTGTGGCAATAGGCACTCCCGAACACTGGCAGGGAGTATACAATCACTGGGATTCCTACCCCACATATCTCGGCGCAAAACTATGGGAACATCTGCACCCGAACGGCCAACTTCGAGACCTGAACGCCTTCGCCGAGGACTTGCTTATGTACGGCGATTGGCGTGAATATCTCAACAGGGGCGTGTGCCCCTGTTGCGGCCAAAAGGGCGTCGGTCAGCCTCATACCATTTCCGGTCCTTTCTACGACTACTGGCTTCGGTCGGAGCCTTTGCCGGAGCCATTTCAGTCGAACCTCGAAGAGCACGGCTATCCTGACCCGGAAGCTAAATACCACGAACACGGCAACGGCCCAGATGACCAGATTTCAAGCGAATATCCTGATCCCTTATACATTGAGTGGGTGTATGTGATAAATCCGGCGGAGAAAGTCATGGCCGTGCTGGTCGCCTGCCGGGCACCTAAGCCCGCCAATGCCCCCGTATTTGAAAGCATCCGCCCTCTCCGCGTGGAAACCCCTCAAGGCTCTGTATGGTGGTATCCGGATATAAAGGCTGCGTACAGGCATGTGGTAGTGGCTTCAATAGACTTGACCGGTCCAGAGCCGGATTGGAGAAACATAGAAGTGGAGGGAAATCGGATCCGTAACGAAGCCTACGACAAGTATGCTTTTCCTCCCGTGCATTGCCGGTGCAAGCGGATATATTTCCCAGAGGAAGGAGACACTCTCCGTTGTCCGGAATGCGGAGCGACGTTGCATATGATCAAGCTTAACGGCAGACCTTTAGTGCTCCGCACCATAGAGGGCAAGCATCGGGGGTGGTTCGTGTGCACCCCGGAAGGCGAGGTGCAAAGGTACATACCCGGCGCATTGAAAGACGCTATCATTGAGCTGCGAAGGGAAGATGAACGTGGCCATTAACATTTTCACCCTTCCTTGCCGAGTCGAATACCATCGCGGCGCTGAGTTCCACATCTGGCGCCTGAAGGTGAACGGACACTCCCGCACCCTTTGTCGGGTTGTCTCCCCTGAAGGGAAAACTCTTCCATTACGGGCTTTTCCAGGACGCCCTTCTGTCGCCAAAATGGCTTCGCATATGCCGAAGCTTTTCCCCCAGCAAGGGAGGCTATTCATTGAGATTGAACAAGAATAAGGGGGCCTGCCGGGGCCACAAGGCTTCAGCAGGCCCTGGAATATTACCGGGAGGTGTGCTATGAAAGGCAAGAAGCTATATAAGTTCACTATCACGGTGACCATTGTGGGAGCCAAAACCTCCGTTGAAATCGAGCAATCTGCTTACGTTCTTGCCGCTTCCCGGGAGGATGTCGAAGAATATGCCCATAACCTGGCTGCGCATTTCTTCGGCCCTCCTGGGGAGATTGGAGTTGAGGAAACCGAAAAGGGCTCCGCCGCTCCTGACATTGGTGCCTTCTGGTACGTGGGAAGTATTGAAGAGGCTTCTTTCATCCCCGTGCCGGTGGTGGGAGGCGGACAGGAGCTTTTCGTCCCCGGCAAGAGCGAGTGTTAGCATCTGATAAGTGCTGCGTAAACCAGGAGCCGTCGTGGAATACCGGCTTGCATCCGCAAGGTAAAGCAGAAATGGTTCCTGAGACGGAGCTTAAACTTTCAGGAACACTTGTTACTCTCCCGTGTAATCCCCTATCCAGCGCACACGAGGCTCCTTCTCGTGAACGGCGTGGTAGAAAGACTTGTCGCCGGTCCAAAGGAGGCAGTCCAGAGCCTCGGCCAAAGCCAGGTAAGCGGCATCGTAGGCTGCAATACCGTGATTGCAGGCCAGGCGGTAAATGCGCTCGGCCTCCGGATCCACCAGCAGCACCCCTATGCCCAAAATATTCCTCAAAATCTCCGCCCCAAGCTCCTGAGTTATCCTCCCCCGGAGCACGGCAGTACGCAAGCCGTTGATTACCTCATAGTAGAAGAGGGAAGGAGCTACCAGGCGGTGCTTTTTGTATAGCACCCAGTCATCTCGTAGGGCCACCGCCTGGGCGACGTGCTCTTCATCGTCCAGACCCCACTTGAGGGCCACGCTGGCATCTACGACGACGTAAGAGATTTCTATCATCGCCTGCGCCCTTCCTCGATGAGCTCGGATACCGGCATCCCGATGGGGCCAATGGAGGTGCGCAATCGATCCAGAGCCTGAGCGGCAGCCCGGCGCTTTTCATCTTCCAAAGAAGGAGGAAGAAAACCGTCTTCGGCCAAACGGCGACGAATGGCTTCAACGCAATATGCGCTGATGGTGACTTGATGCTTGGCAGCGGCCAACCTTATCTGCTCTCGAAGCTCAGGCGCGTCCAGATAGATGTTCAAGCGGGGATAAGTCTTGACGATGCCCATGGGAACCTCCAAAGGTGTGCTAAGAGAGATTATAGCACTATAGCGCTATAGTGTCAAAAACCTTCGTGAGAAGGTCAACTTCCTCATTTCGCCTGACATTGAGCCCTAAGCAAATGGATGTGGCAAGGAGACGCCGGGCAAACCCCCGGTGCCTCCTTGCGTTTGGATAACCAAACGTTTGGGAGGTGAGGAAGATGCAAATCAGGTGTCCTTATCCCCTTTGTCCTTACACTCGCTCCCACGGCCTCATGGAGCCGGCAACATGGGAGCCGGAGCAGGACGGCTCTATCTACATCCTCTGGCGCTGCAAGAAGTGCGGCGCCACGGTGGAGATGACGGTAAGGCCCGGCGGCAACGCCAGCAATTCCCTTATATTGGTGCCGGCGGATGAACAGTAAAAGAGGCGCAAGATGAGCCAAGTGCTTTTTAATGTGGCCAAGGCCTTCGCCCGCCTCCTGGACAAACTGGGGGATGCCCGGCTCTGCGCCGGGTGGGTCCTTTTCGTCTTGGAGGCGCTCGATACGGCCTGGCCGGAGGCGAAAACGGCAGAGTTCCTCCGGGCGGTGCAGGAAGGCATAGGGCACCGCTTGGAAGAGGGTATCTGGTGAGGTATGATGCCGGAGAGGGCCCCGTCTCCAATGCCGGAGGCAGGGCCCTCTCCGTATCCTTTGCAAGGAGGAAAACCTATGCTATCGCCTGAGGAATTGCTGCGGGAAATGTTCTCAGGTGGTGGGCGATGCCGGACAGGTTTAGTCTGAAACAGGTTGGGAGCCCGGCCTGTCGGCTTTCTGAAGAGGAGCAGGCCGGGCTCTTCAAAGCGGTGCGAAAAGGGCTGGAGGCCCGGGCCAGGCTGCAACGGCCCGGGCTTCTGCCTCTGAAAAAGGCAGAACTTCAAACCCTGGTGCAGGCAGGCCGGGAAGCCGAAGCCCGGCTGGTAAGAATGCACCTGGGCCTCGTCAGGAAAGTCGCCTTCAGGTACATTCACCTGGGTGAATCTTTCGAGGACCTGATGCAGGCCGGGCTTGTGGGGCTTCTACTTGCTATCAGGCGCTTCAATCCTGATCACGGGGCAGCTTTCTCTTCCTTCGCCTACCGTTGCATTCAAAGCGCCATCCTGAAGTTCGTTCAAGACGGCGCTCTTGTACGCTTGCCCCGATATTTGCACTTTCGCAGGATACAAATCCAAAAGGTACGTGAGCAATGGGGAGAAGCCTGGGAAACCCTGTCTCCGGAAGACAAAGCCGCATTGCTCGGCCTTTCATCCGAGCAAGTGCAGAACGCAGAAAGCTCCCTTTATCCCATTTACTCTCTTGATGACGCCTATGATGGTGAACACGAACTTTGGATCGAGCGTGTCTCAGGCGGTGAATCTCCCGAGGAGACGCTTTTACGATGCTCCGAGGATGAGCAGCGCCAGAAGCTAATCCAGGCCGTTCGAGAGAGCTTGAAGGAGCTTCCGGAACGAGAACGTGTAGTTGCGGAAGGCCTTCATCGGCCAACATCTGGTAAAGCTCTCTATAGCTCAACCCCAGCCGACGGGCCATCTCCCGCAGGGTAATTTCTCCTCGTGAATACTTCTCGTGAAATTCTTCAACCTTTCGCCTGTACCCTTCTTCCAGCAATGCCTGCACTACGTCCGATCGGCTTTTGCGTTCCTTCTCGGCTATGACTTCCATATACCGAAATACCTTCTCTCTTACAGGAACAACTATTTTCACAGACATCTTCACAGCACCCCTTTCAGCATTTGTATTGCATGCTCGATGAAACCGGCACGGTATCGAGGACGCATAATTTGCAGAAGCTTTTCACCCATCTCTTGTGTAATCGCTCCATTCCTGACCAGGGCTACGATAAGGTCGGGCAGGAAAACGGGCCGCATGGAAAAACGGTGCAGGATTAGATACAGGAGCCGGTCGTCAACGACGACGTAATCGTATTCGGGAATATTACTGCAAAGACGCAGAATTTCTGCATCTCCCGGTTCAACTCCATAAGCAGCCACAACCATCTCAAAAGGAGGGTCGGCAGGTTGAGCTTTCTCCACAGTGATCGCCCCGCTTCTTAGCAGTCTTTCCAGTTCCAAGGCATCGGGGTAACCCGCCTGTAAACCGGAATCCACAACCTCTTCTCTGACACCTTCAGGGATTATTATTCTGGCATGCCCGGCAATGAGTTCGATAATAGATTGTCCTTGGAAATTGAATTGGGCGGCTGTAATAAGGGAACTGCACTATTTTTGCACTTTACCATAAACGAGTAGCGGGCATAGCCCTTTCCGGGTATAATAGACTTTATCGGTAATAGGTGATTGTGGTATAATTATACTCCCAACAAGGCACCTTTTGGGAGGGATGGGAGCGATGTTGAATTACGCCAAGGTGGCCGATAAGCCTAATATGCTTCGTGCTCTCACAGGTCTAACCAAAGAAGCTTTTGAGAAACTGGCTCAAGCCTTTGCCCAGGCTTATGAAGAACATCTGGATGAGTTGGACCGGCAACGT
>DRAO01000395.1 GCA_011041825.1 Chloroflexota bacterium | reverse complement strand
GAATATAGTAGGGCCTTAGGAGGTTGTCCCTGTGCGGCGGTAAGACCGCACAGGGACAACGTCTTTTTCCACCTCCACCCAATTGGAATAGAACGTAGCGCCGCCTCCCAGGTCGGCTTCCCCATCGGGGGTGGTGGCGTTGACACAGGTTCCCCCTGGTGAATGGCTGCCCCACCATATGCTGGGGCTCACCACCACGCCGGGGAGGGTTTCATCGCTTACTTGTTCAAAGCCCATCGCCTTCGCCAGGCGGCGGAAAAATTCGGTATGGGGTGTTCAGGGGAGCCCCGAATGCTCACCGCTTTGCCGTCCTCGACGGTGGTGAGGAAAGCGCAGGTATCCGGGCAATCGTGGGGACAGGCGCCGTAAATGATGTGCTGCATATTCCCCTCCGTTCCCCTAAATCACCACCTGAGGCGGGGTGAATCGCTCCCGGCCAACAACCGGGTTACCTTGTCCAATTCGCCCCGGGCGCCAAGCCGCTGGAAGAGGGCCTCTGCCTCCCGGAGGCAGGTTTGCCCCCCTTCCTGGTCCCCGCTACGCATTAGATACGCCCCGTAGCGCCGTAAGGCCACGCCATACCAGAATGGATCGCCGTCGGCCAGCAATTCTAAGGCTCGTTGGAAATAAGGAACCGGGTCTTCGGCCTCCTCCACCAGGCCACTGCCGTATACGGTCCCCAGAATGAGCCAACAGGAGCCAAGGGCTTTCTCGTCATCTCCGGCTCTGGCCTCGGTCAGTGCTTGCCTGGCAGCGGCCAGGGCTGCCTTTCCATCCCCTTGGCTAAGATGCATCACGGCCAGCCGACGGTAAACCTCGTGCAATCCCAGGTTTACACCTCGTTCTTTGGCCAATTGAATAGCTTCCCGGAGGTAATTCCCTGCTTCGGTCAGGTTGCCTGTTTCATAGGCCACGGCCCCCAGTAAGTTGAGGTGCCAAATTTCCTCTTCACCGCCTCCGATTTCCCGGTCTAATGCCAAGGCTTCTTCCAGACAGCGGCGGGCATTCTCGTAGTCGCCTTGTGAGAGGTAGAGAACGCCCAGCCATCCCAGGTCCAGGGCCTCACGGGGTTTCGCATCGGTGGCCCGGTGGATTGCCAGGCTCTCCTCCAGGCACTCTCGGGCTGCGGTGTAATCCCCCTGACTCATATGCAGTATGCCCAAACGGTGCAGAGCGACGGCCACCCGGTTCTCCAGGCCCAACGACCGGAAAAGGGCTGCACTTTCCTCCCAGCAGCGCTGGGTCTCGTTGTGGTTTCCCTGGACGATGTAGACCAATCCCAGGTCATTGAGGGCGTATGCTTCGCCCAGTTGGTCGCCAATGGCCCGGCAGATGTCCAGGCTCTCGGTGAAGGCTTCCTGAGCGGCGTCATTTGCCCCCTGACGCCAGTAGGTGACCCCGATGATCCTCAGGCAAGTGGCCTCGCTCTGCCGGTCGCCGAGGCCCTGGAAGATGGCCAGCGCCTCCTTGAATTGCTGCCGAGCGGTCTCGTAGAGCCCTTTGGTGGAGAAAATACGGCCCAGGCCGCTCAGGCAATCGGCCACGCCATGTTGGTCACCCAATGAGCGATACAGTGCCAGTGCTTCCTCCAATTGTCCTTGGGCCGCCTCCAGGTTCCCTTGCTCGCATTCAATCAGCCCCAGGTTCTGCCTCGCTTGCGCCTGTTCCTCCAGGCGGTCCATCTCACTGGCCCCTTCAGCCAGATGGTAGCTTTTCCAGGCCCACGCCTTGGCTTCGTCGTAGTCCCGGCGTGCCCGACAGATCATACTCAATTCGTTGGCTGCCTGCGCTGCCAGCAACTGGCTTCCGGCAACGTCCTGGGATTTTTCCACCACTTGCTGGTAAGCAGCTATCGCTTCTTCATATTTGCCGATGAACCGGAGGATTTTCCCCTCTTCCAGGAGGATTGCCCAACGACGCCGGTCTTCCTTCCCCAGCAATGCCAGCGCCCGGTCGTAATAGTCCAGGGCTTTCTGGTTGGCGTACACAGCCGCCGCTTTGGCTGCCGCCAGCGGCAAGTAGGTGAGTGCCCCCTCAATTGCGCCAGCCTGCTCATAGTGATGGGCCAATTGCTCGTAGACGGCTTCCAAACGGTCGGCATACAGCATCTCCAGTGCTTCTCCCACCCGCTGGTGAAGGGCCCGGCGGCGGCCCGCAGTTGCCGCCCGGTAGACGACGGCCCGGATTTTATCGTGGCTGAAGTCGAAAGAGTGATGAAGCTGCGAATCATAAATCGGCGAATCTTGAATCTTGATTCGTGATTCGCTTATTCGCCGATTCGCTGATTCGCTGATTCGCTTATTCGCCGATTCGCCAATCTGTCTCACCAGGCGGCGGGTTAGCCACTCATCAAGGCTTGTATCCACTGCTTCTGCATCCGGGCCGGCTGCCGCTCGCAGAAGCGGGATGTCAAACTGCCGCCCGATGACCGCTGCCAGGGTCAGCAACCGCCGGGCCGGTTCGCTCAACCGCCCCACTCGCTGCAGGATGATGTCCTGCACGCTGGCGGGGAGCAATACCTCTGTTCCGTCCAGTTTGCCCGTTATATGCCAATGCCCCAATTCGGTTGTCTTCTGGAGCACCCCCCGTTCATATAGGGTCCTTATTATCTCACTCAGCACGAAGGGGTTGCCCTCGCTCTCCCGGTAGAGGAAGGTACCGAAGTCCGAAGCGGCTTCCTCACCGACCAAGGAGAGGGCAAGTTCTTCTACCGCCTCGGAGGAAAGGGGCTTCAGGATCAGGAGGTTAACCAGGTGGTCACGCCCTAACCCCTGCCGGAGCCGGGTCAACGGATGGGTTAAACTCACCTCTTCGGGCCGGTAGGTGCCCACAATCCAGATGGGAGCCCCTTTCAGCCGGCGTACCAGGTAATGTAACAGATCCAGCGTGGCTTGGTCGGCCCAATGGAGGTCGTCGAGGAAGAAGAATAGCAAACCTGCTGTTCTATCCACCTTAACCAGGGCCAGCAGGAAGCGGGCTACGGCCTCGAAAAGCCTCTGACGGGCGGCCTCCCCGGAGGTGCGGAGGGGTTCGGGGAGGTCGGGATACATTTCACGCAACTCTGGCAGCAACTGGGATAGCTCCGCCAGCCACACCGGAGCAGAGGTGTGGAGGTGCGAAAGTACGGAGATGCAGAGGAGCCAGGGTGTGAAGGGGAGCCCTCTCGTCCCCTGCTCAAACATCCCCGCAGGGCTTCGGCGATGGGTTGATAGGGCAGGTTGCCGCCGAACTCGTAACAATGGCCTTCCAGTACTATCGCACCCCGGGCCCTTACATAACGGGCCACCTCTTCCACCAGGCGGGTTTTGCCCACCCCGGCTTCTCCTTCGACCAAGGCCAGCCGCCCCTCACCTTGTTGCGTTGCTTTCCACCAATCCACGAGCACAGCGTGCTCTTCACCCCGCCCCACGAAGGGGAGCACGGGGCCGAAGGCGGGACGCAGGGAAGCAACGGAGTGGTATGAGGGGGTGGAGCGTATTCGTTCGTAGAGGGCCTTGGTCTCTTCCAGCGGCTCCAGGCCCAGTTCCGTTTCCAGCAGATGGCGGCATTTCTCATACTGGGCCAGGGCTGCGCTGCGCTGCCCGGTGAGGGCCAGCAGCAGCATTAATTCCCGGTGTGCCTCTTCCCGCCAGGGGTCGAGGGCCAGCAACCGGGTAGCATATTTTATACCGGCGGCGTACTCTCCCCGTAAGGTGTGGTATTGCACCAGGTTATGCAGGGCTTGCAGGGCCATCTGCCGCAGCCGTTCTTGTTCCAACAGCATCCATTCCTCGAAAGCCGGGGCCTTAGAGATGTAAAATCCCTCCAGGAAATCGCCCTGGTAAAGTTCCACCGCCTCGTGCAAGTTGCGAGTTAGGAGTTGCGAGTTAGGAGTTACGAGTTGCGCTCCCTCACCCCTCACTCCTAACTCCTCACTCCTCACTCTCTTCTCAAACTCCTCCACATCGAGCCAATAGGGGGCATCTCGGTTAAATTCCACGCTCTGGCGGGTGATGGTGAGGTGGTTGGGGAGGAGGTGGCGCAGGTTGGAGAGGACAACCCTGAGGTTGCCTGCTGCCCGTCGTTGGGGGAGTTCTCCCCACAGGAGGCCTGCCAGGGCATCTCGGAAGTGGGCACGACCGGTTACGGCTAAGTACACCAGCAACGCCTGTGCTCTACGGGAGACGAATCCTTTCAACTCGGCTTCGCCCAAGGTAATGTGCAGACCCCCCAAAAGCTTTAGCCTCAACACTTCAGCCATCTGCACAACCCCTTTTGCGAACCCTGCGGGGGATAAGCTGTTTTTATGTGGCTATCTCGCCATATAAAAACATCTCCCTTATCCTCCTGAATTTTTCCCCTATCTACCTGGAGTGGTTTAACCTGAGGAAACAGGTTTTTCCGGGCAGCGGCTTCGCCCCTGCCTGGAAAAACTCTTCCCTGAGATTTGTTGATTTCTAAACGATTTGTGAACGATTGCCTGCTACAATTATAGCACAAAACCCTGGAGGAATCCAATGAGCGATGAACAAAGCGGCCTGCGTTACCAGGCTTACCTGCTCCGCCTGTGGGAGGAACGGCCTGCCTCGCCCGGGCGCCCTGGCATATGGCGCTTCAGCCTGGAAGACCCCCGCACCGGCCAGCGATACGGCTTCACCACCCTGGAGGCACTGATGGATTTCCTGCGAAAGCAAATAAGGGGAGAAAGGAGGTGATGCGCCATTCGCCATTCACCATTCGCCATTCATCATTCGCCATTCTTACATAAGGAGGTACGGCTATGCGTGGGTATAGACAAATCTTGCTCATAATGGCTACATTCATCATCGCCATCCTGACAATGGCAACGTTCCTGGCCTTGATGGAAAGTGGCCAGCCGAAGATGGCCCAAGCAGCCCCCCCACCACGTCCGCCTGCTTACACCGTAATTGATACCGACACCACCTGGGGGCCAGAGGTGGTGACCGTCACCAGCGATGTGGTGGTGAAAAATGGGGCCACGCTGACGGTGCTCCCCGGCACCGAAGTGCGCATCTTCACCGACACAAACCCCTATCCCGGTGGAGTTTCGGACTTAATCGAAATCATCGTCGAGCCGGGAGGGAGACTGGTGGCGGTAGGCACTTCCACCCAGACCATTACCTTCACCAGCGGGATTGAAGAGGGCCAATGGTGGGGCATCCGCATCCTGGGGAGCGGGGCCGGAGGTGCCGG
>DRAO01000458.1 GCA_011041825.1 Chloroflexota bacterium | reverse complement strand
TGGTTCCATCGTAACCCAGTATCCGATGGAAATCCTCGAAGAGCTGGGCCTCCTCAAGATAGACCTCCTGGGGCTTTCCACCCTCACCATCATCCAGAAGACTCTGGACCTCATCAAGGAACGGCACGGCATCGAGTTGCGCCCCCAGGACATCCCTCTGGATGACCCGGCCATCTATGAACTCCTCTCCAGCGGCGAAGTCACCGGGATATTCCAGGTTGAATCGGCAGGGATGCGACGGGTGCTCACCCGCCTGAAGCCTAGCGTCTTCGATGATGTGGTGGCTGTGCTGGCCCTCTACCGCCCCGGCCCGATGCAGTACATTGACCTGTACATAGACCGCAAACACGGACGCAAACCGGTGGAATACCGCCATCCGGCTTTGGAGCCCATCCTGAAGGAGACCTACGGCATCATCATCTACCTGGAGCAGATTATCCGCATTGCCACCGACCTTGCAGGCTACACCGCCTCGGAAGCTGACCTGATGCGCCGGGCGGTGGGCAAGAAGAAGGAGAAGGAGCTCCTGGCCCACCGCAAGAAGTTCGTGGAAGGAGCCGTCGCCAGGGGTATCCCCAGGAATGTGGCGGAGCAAATCTTCAAGGATATCGAGTACTTTGCCAATTATGGCTTCAACAAGTGCCTGCCGGGCGATGTAGAAGTAGTGGACGCTGACACAGGGCGTTTGGTGAAGATTGCCGAACTCTACAACGGCACGAGGCAAATCGCCAACACTTTGACCTGCGATATAAATGGCCTCAAGCTCCACAAGCATCCCATAGCCGGAGTGCACTACAACGGCGTCAAGCCCGTCTACCGGCTGAGAACCCATCTTGGTCGGGAAATCGAGGCCACTGCCAACCACCCCTTCTATACCTTTAACGGCTGGAAGCGGTTGGATGAACTGAAGCCCGGCGACCTGATAGCCGTCCCCCGCTGCCTCCCGGTGGAGGGCAAGGCCCAATGGCCTGACCACGAGGTGATAGTGCTGGGGTATCTCTTGGCTGAGGGCAACCTGTGCCATCCCGGGTCTGTTTACTTCTACACTAAAAGCAAAGAACTGCTGGAAGATTACGTTAGAGCAGCGGAGCAGTTTGAGAATGTGAAGTGCACCATCTCTCTGCACAAGGGCACTTATTCAGTCTACGCCAAGCGTATCAAGAGGGATGAGGAAGCAGGGATAGTACGCTGGGCGAAGAAATTGGGTATATGGGGTAAGAGAGCATCCGAAAAGGAAATCCCACCGGAGGCCTTTGAACTCAACAACCGTCAGATAGCGTTGCTCCTGAGCCGTCTGTGGTCGGGAGATGGTTATGTAAATAAGTGTGATGGCTATTTCTGCGCTTATTACGCAACTGCTTCGGAGCGCCTGGCAAGACAGGTACAGCACTTGCTCCTGCGCCTGGGGGTGGTAAGCAAGTTGCGCACCGTTGAGTTTCCGTATCGAGGTGGACGCACTGGCTATCAGGTTTATGTGATGGGCGGAGAACATCTTAAGAACTTTGCCGCCACAATAGGAGTTCACTTCATAGAGCCACATCTTCGAGGGATATGTGAAGAAATCCTGCAAGGGGAATACGGAACCGCCCGTGGCACCCGTGATGTGATTCCTGTCCCGGTCAAAGAGATAGTGCGGGCTGAGAAAGCCGCTGCCGGAATTACCTGGCGGCAAATGCGGGCGGAAGCTGGGGTCGCCCAACGGGAATTTCAACCCATAGGTTCACCTTCCAAGCGTGGGTTCCGTCGGGAAACCATTGCCCGTTTAGCCGATTACTTTGACAGTAGCGAACTGCGCCGGTACTCAGATAGTGATATCTATTGGGACGAAATCGAGAGCATAGAGTACGTGGGCGATAAGCCCACTTATGACCTGACTGTGCCTGACTTGCACAATTTTATCGCTAATGACATCCTGGTTCATAACAGCCATGCCTCTGCCTACGCTGTCCTCACCTGCCAGACAGCTTACCTCAAGGCCCACTACCCCGCCGAATATATGACGGCGATGCTCACCGTAGAGCGCCACAACACCGATAAGCTGGCCGTGCTCATCACCGAATGTCGCCGGATGGGCATCGAGGTCCTGCCGCCAGATGTGAACAAGAGCGGGCGGGGTTTCACGATAGAGGAATGGGAGGAAGATGGCAAAAAGCGAGAGGCCATCCGCTTCGGGCTGGAAGGTGTCAAAAACGTGGGCTCTGGTTCAGTGGAGGCCATCCTCAGGGCCAGGGAGAAGGGCGGACCCTTCAAGGATTTGGAGGACTTTTGCCTGCGGGTGGACCTGAAGGAAGTGGGCCGGAAGGCGCTGGAGTGTCTCATAAAGGTAGGGGCTTTGGATGCCTTCGGTGGGCGAGCTCAGCTCCTCCAGTTTATGGACCAGATGATTGCCGTTAGCGCCGAAGCCCATCGAGCCGCCGGGGTAGGACAGTTGACCTTCTTCTATGCCATCCCCACGCTGCCTCCGTTGCCCAAGGCCCGCAAGGTGAGCCGTCGGGAGATGCTCGATTGGGAGAGGGAACTGGTGGGGGTGTATGTATCAGAGCACCCTCTCCAGCAGGTTATGCCCGCCCTCTCGGAAGCCATCACCCACTTCTGCGGTCAAATCAACGAGGAATTGGACGGTCAGAAGGTGACCATAGCGGGTATGGTCACCAATGTGCGGGAGATAACCACCAAGAGGGGTGAGCCGATGGCTTTTGCCCAGGTGGAGGACATCCAGGGCAGCATCGAGGTGGTCATCTTCCCCAGGGTTTACAGGAAGACAGCGGAGCTGTGGGATGAGGAGCGGATTCTAATCATAAAAGGCAGGGTTGATATGCGCAATGGCCGCCCGGCTATCATCTGCGATTCGGTTCAGGACCACGTCACCTTGATACGTCCGAAGGCCCAGGAGCCTTCACCTGAGGGAACCCCCTCCGAACCGGATGCATCTCCCGAAACCTCACCTGCCCTGACGGAGACATCTTCATCGGGCAAGCACATCCACATAACGTTGCGCCGTACCGGGGATGAGGAGGCTGATGTGAGGCGTCTGGGGGAGATTTATCATCTCCTCACCAGTTACAAGGGCAATGACAGGTTTACTTTCTATGTTACTGTGGGCGAAGAGCGATTTGCCTTGGAGTTCCCCAACGTCCGTACCAGGTATTGCGAAGAATTGGAGCAGAAGCTGATAAACCTCCTGGGGGAAGGAGCAATAAAGGTAAATTGAAGGGCCTCCTCCTGCGGTGGTAAAGCTTATGAAGGTGAAATCACGGTGCTGGCCGGGAGAGCGCAAGAGGGATGCGGTGGTTTACGCCTTGTACACCGCACTTACCCTCATCCTCGCCTGGCCTTCCATCCTGCACCCCGCCCGACTCCTGTTTGCCTTCCACAGCGATGCGTTATCCACCCTCTTCTGGCTGTGGTGGTTCAAAACCGCCTGGCTCAGAGGGCTCCCCGCCCAGCCTAACCCTATGGTGGCCGCCCCCTTCGGGGCTGAGTGGGGTCCGGTGATAGAGCGGGGGATGGTGTGGCCTGGCATCCTCCTCTCGGCGCTGGTCAACGAGACCTTCGCCTTCAATGCGATGGTGCTCATCAGCTTTCCCTTGGCGGCCATCGCCACTTACCACCTGGTCCTCTGGCTGACCGGCAGCCGCACCGCCGGGTTTGTGGCCGGACTCATCTACTCCTTCTGCCCCTATCACCTCTGGAAATCCTGGGCCTGGATTCCCCTTTCCAACATCCAGTGGGTTCCCTGTTACGCCCTGGCTTTGTTGAACTTGCGGAAGAGGCGGCATCGGCAGGATGCAGCGCTGGCCGGGTTCTGGTTTGGGGTTGCCTTCCTCTCCAGCTATATTTACGGCTTCGTGCTGGCTGTTTTCACGCTGTTGTACGGGCTCTTTGAGGCTATGTACGCCTATGTGACACGGGGGCGGTTGGGGGTAAAGAAGGATATGCTGCTTTTAGGCGGTGTGGCTGGGGCGGTGGCGGCGGCGCTTGTGCTGCCCGTAGCCGGGCCTCTCGTAGCCCGCACAGCAATCATCCCCTCGGAGGATGTGCCCTATGAGTACATCTGGGCCTTCTCCCGCCTCTACAATCTGGTGGCCACCCCATCCGATTACATCTTCCCTTCCGATTTCTCCCCCTTGCGCCCGCTGTTCCGGGGAATAGACCCCCCTAGGGGAGAACAGGGTGATTTCACGCATGGCCTCTTCATCGGCTATGGGGTGCTGGCGATGATGGGGTTTGCCATCTGGGGGTGGTGGAAGGAGCTCAGGAAAAGCACTTTGAAGGAATTCGACCGCTTCGCCGTCCTCTTCTTCGGGGTGGTCTTCGGGGCGGCAATGCTCCTTTCGATTACGCCGCCCACCCTCCGGCTGAACATGCCCGGCTTGGGACCGGTGACCATCGAGGGGCCGGGGTACTTTGCCTACCCTTTAGCTCCCTGGTTCCAGGAATACGCCCACTTTGGCGTGCTGGTGATGCTGGCGGCAGCCGTGTTGGCCGGGTTCGGCGTGAGGTACATCCTGAGGCATTGGCCGAACAGGGAATGGCTTCTCCTCGGCCTGCTGGTCCTCGCAGTGCTGGGGCTCGATTACAGCTTTCACCGTCCCCCCAGCGCTGCGCCCATTGACACCGGCTATGTACCGGAAGTTTACCGCTGGTTGGCGGAACAACCGGGCGATTTCATCATCGCCGAGTACCCTTTCTCCCGCTCCGACCGGGTCAGCCCCAATTACCTCTTCTACATCACCGTCCACGGCAAGCGGTTGGCAAACGGCCACGGCTTCAGCCGCCGCTCCAACTTGCTGCTGCCTGCCATCCTGGACCTCACCGACCGGCAAGCTCCCCGGGTGCTCAGTTACCTGGGGGTCAAATACGTCATCGTGCATTCCACTTGGCCCGGTTTTGAGCATTGGTATACACCTTTGCCCACCCCTTCTGCGATGACGGAGGATTTCGAGGTGGTGCGGAGGTTCGATACCGCCACCGTGCTACGGCTGCGGGCAGAACCTGCCTCTGTAATCGTTGTCCCCGGCGACGGGTTCGCACTGGCCCCCGACCAGACGCTGCGGGCATCGTGGTGGTGGGTTTCCGTCCGGGGCAAATTGAGCCTGGTTAACGGGCTGGATAGGCCATTGGATGCAGTAGTGCATTTCACGGCCACCGCCTCCGGGGGGGCCAAAGGGCTGGAGGTGTACCTGGCGGATGGCAGGTTGGT
>DRAO01000396.1 GCA_011041825.1 Chloroflexota bacterium | reverse complement strand
ATGCTTTGGTTAGCATTGCATCCTGAATCCAGCGGGAATTAACGAAAAAGCTGATGTGGGAGCGATTGGCCTTGTGCAGGGATGGCGGGGCGATGTACCCGTGGAGCCTGATAAATCCCGAGGGGGTTTTCTCCCCGGCCTTCAACTCCAGCAATTGTTGGGCCACTTCCGGCCCGTATGCCTTCACGAGCACATCGGCCATCTCGCCTGTGCCTGGGGATTGAAAGGCTATCTGACCATCCCGCACCAGGGTGAATTTAATGCTGGGGTAAGCCAGGGCATAATGGACAACCACCTTGCTTATGTGGCTCATCTCGGTGGCGGGGTGACGGAGGAACTTACGCCTGGCGGGGACGTTGTAGAAGAGGTTCTCCACGCTTACGGAGGTTCCCACCGGGCAACCCCTTGGCTCCTTGTGGGTAATCCGGCCCCCTTCTACCCGTACCATAACCCCTGTAGGCTGGTCTTGGGGGCGTGTTATCAACGTTACACGGGAAACCGCAGCTATGCTGGCGAGGGCTTCCCCTCTGAAGCCAAGCGTCCTTATGTGAAACAGGTCAGCCGCCGAGGAGATCTTGCTGGTGGCATAGCGGGCGAAGGCCAGCTCCACCTCTTCTGCCGGGATTCCACATCCGTCATCCACCACCCGGATGAGCCTCCTGCCCCCGTGTCGCACTTCAACCTTGATGTTGAAAGCCCCGGCGTCAATGGAATTTTCGACCAGCTCCTTAACCACCGAGGCTGGCCTCTCCACCACTTCCCCAGCGGCTATCTTCGAAGCTATCTCCGGCGGCAGGATACGTATAGGCATATCCCCTTCCCGTTAGAGCAGGCGTGACCATACGAGGGCAAAGTCGTATGGCAAACACATTTTACCACAGCAACGGGTTTATGCCAAAAACAGGAAGGAGGAGCGGCCTTCTTCTCTCGGAGCCCGCTTCTATTGCCAAAGAGACTTTAAAGTGGTATAATTCAAACAGAAGCTCACCCTGTCTGCCACCGAGGGTATCGGATGGCTAAACCACGGCCCTAGAGGAGGTTTATGATGGTTGAAGTGACAATTGATAGCATAAGGGTAAGTTTAATATCTCAACACAGGGTCATAGTGCTGAAGGAGGTGGGAGCGGAGCGCTATCTCCCCATCTGGATTGGCCCTTTTGAGGCAGATGCCATAGCCATACACCTTCAAGGAGTCCACGTTGCCCGCCCCTTAACCCATGACCTGCTGAAATCGGTGATCCAGGGTTTAGGAGCGAGGATTTCCTACGTGGTTGTTGATGATTTGCGAAATGACACCTTCTATGCCCGTATCATACTGGATGTGGACGGGCACAAAGTGGAGATAGATTCCCGCCCGAGCGATGCCATAGCCCTGGCCGTCCGGGCGGAAGTACCCATATATGTGGAAGACAAGGTTATGGAGCAGGCGGCTATAACGCCTGAGGAGGGAATCCCTGTCTCCGAGGAAGAGGAAGAGGTGAAGGAAGAGGAACTCTCGCCTTTCAAGGAGTTCCTCGATAGCCTGGACCTCAGCGACCTGGAAGATTTGGAGGAGATGGATTAGGGAAAGATATGGCGGAGCGTTTGCCCCCCCAGAATATAGAAGCAGAACAGTCGGTTCTCGGAAGCCTCCTCCTTGACAGCGAGGCCGTGGTACGGGTGGCTTCCTTTTTGCGTCCCGATGACTTCTACAACCGGGCTCACAGCCTGATTTACCAGGCCATCCTCAACCTCCACGAGCGCAGGGAGCCGGTGGATTTCGTCACCCTGTGCGATGAATTGGACCGAAAAGGGCTGCTGGAGGAAGTGGGGGGTGCTGCTTACATCACCTCGCTCATCAACGCCGTGCCCACTCCCATCCACGTGGAGCATTACGCCCGCATCGTGGAGCGCACTGCCACCTTGCGCCGGCTCCTTTCCGCAGCTACCGAAATCGCTTCCTTAGCCTATGAGGAAGCCCGGGACATAGATGAAGTGGTGGACCGGGCTGAGCAGATTATCTTTGGCGTGTCCCAGCGTCGCCTTCACAGGGATGTGCTGCCCATAAAGCAGGTGCTGGAGGAATACTTCGAACGCATCGAGTACCTGCATCGCCATAGGGGGGAATTCATCGGTGTCCCCACAGGGTTCACCCAACTCGATAAACTGCTGGGGGGGCTCCAGAAATCCGACTTCGTCATCATCGCCGGACGGCCTGGAATGGGGAAGTCCAGCCTGGCCCTTTCCATCGCCCATAATGCGGCCAAGCGCTTCGGCCAGCGGGTGGCCATCTTCAGCTTGGAGATGTCGGCGGAGCAGGTGGTGCAACGGCTGCTGGCAGCCGAGACGGGCATAGATTCCCAACGCTTGCGCCTGGGGGACATCCGGGACGAGGAATGGCCTCGCCTGGTTCAGGCTATTGCCATCCTATCCGATGCCCTCATCTTCATTGATGACACCCCAGCCATCTCGGCAATGGAGCTCCGGGCCAAGGCCAGGCGCATCCACGCCGAGCACGGGATAGACCTGCTCATCGTTGATTACCTCCAGCTTATGCACGGGGATGCCCGCTCCGAAAACCGGGTCCAGGAGATTTCCTACATCTCTCGCTCCCTGAAGGCCCTGGCCCGGGAGTTGAACATCCCTGTGGTGGCCTTATCCCAGCTTTCCCGTGCCGTGGAGCAAAGGCAGGATAAACGGCCAATCCTATCTGACCTGCGTGAATCCGGCAGCATAGAGCAGGACTCGGATGTGGTGATGTTCATTTACCGGGAAGAGATGTACAACCCCGACACGGAGAAGCAAAACATAGCGGAGATAATTGTGGCTAAGCACCGCAACGGCCCTACAGGGGTCGTGCCCCTTTACTTCCGCAAAGAGGTGGCCCAGTTTACAGAGGTGGAATTCCTGACGCAGGAACTGGATTGGGGTGAGGAGGAAGAGGAGCAATACGTATGAGCAGGAAGGGATTTGGTGGCTTTCCCGCCGGGAAATTGTCGGTCATCCGCATCCCCGACCTCTTTTTCAGCGAGTTGTTCCCTTACATTGATAACCTGCCCGAATTGAAGGTCACCCTCTACATCTTCTGGCGCATAGAACATCAACGGGACAGGCGCCCATACGTGAGCTTTGAGGAGATGGCTTCTGACCCCTTGCTCCTGGAGGCCCTTGACTCAGGGGGGACATCACCCCTTGATACCCTCCGCAAAGGGTTGGAGAGGGCGGTGAGCAGGGGGACCTTGCTGCTGTTGAAGGTGGAAGACGGGGGGGAGGAGAAGGAGCTCTACTTCCTGAACAGCGAACGGGGGCGCCAGGCGTTGGAGAAAGCCCGCAAAGGCGAGCTGGACCTGGAGGCCCTCCCCCAGGGTCAGGTTACGCTCAAGCAGGCCAGGCCCAACATCTTTACCCTCTACGAGCAGAACATCGGCCTCATCTCCCCCCTCATCGCCGAGGAACTCCTGGAGGCCGAGGAGAGCTATCCTGCCGAGTGGATTGAAGAGGCATTTAAGATAGCCGTTGAGCGGAATGTCCGCAATTGGAAGTACATAAAGCGGATTTTGGAACGCTGGGCGACAGAAGGTAAGGATGATGGAAAAGCTGGACGAGCTCCTGAGGAAGATAGATATAGCATCCTCAGAGGCAAATACGCCCGCTACATCAAACACTGACACAGGGACAGGTGACCGTCCGCCCCATCAGGCCCCTGACACCTCGCCGGAACAGGGGGAGGTCTGCCCCTATTGCAAGGGCAAGGGCTTCTTCGTCAGGGATGTGCCGGTGGGGCATCCTGACTTCGGGAAGCTTATCCCCTGCCAATGCAAGATTCGGGAGATGGAACGGAAACGGCTGGAGCACCTTCGCCGTTGGAGCAGCATCTCCCACCTGAGCCATATGACCTTTGAGACGTTTAACCCCAATGGGGTTGGTGTAAACGAGGAGATTCGCCGCAACCTGCGGATGGCTTATGAGGCCGCCTTACGGTTTGCCCGGAACCCCCGGGGTTGGCTCCTGATAAAGGGGGGATACGGCTGCGGCAAAACCCATTTGGCAGCAGCTATCGCCAATTATCGGCTCCAGCGAGGCGAACCGGCCATATTTATCGTGGTGCCCGACCTCCTGGATTACCTGCGGGCCTCCTTTGCCCCCGATAGCGGCCTCCCTTACGATGAACGCTTTAACGAACTGCGAAACGCCCCCCTCCTCATCCTCGACGACTTGGGCAGCCACAGCAGCACATCCTGGGCTCAGGAGAAGCTCTTCCAGCTGTTGAACTACCGCTATATGGCCCGGCTCCCCACGGTGATAACTACCGATTTGGAGCTGGAAGAGATTGACCCTCGGCTTCGCTCTCGCCTGGCCGACTATGATTTCACCGAAATCGTTACGATAAAAGCCCCCGATTATCGCTCGGCACAGGGGCAATCGCCCCTCTCGGCCCTGGGGCTTTACAAGCATATGACCTTCGATAACTTCGACCTCCGTACCGCTGAGGTGGGGTTGACTTCGGAAGAGAGGCGCAACCTGCGGGAAGCATTCCGGTTGGCGAAGGAATATGCCAAAGACCCCTCGGGATGGCTGGTGCTCCTGGGCAAAGCCCCAGGCTGTGGCAAGACCCATCTAGCGGCGGCTATCGCCAACTACCGGGTTCAGAAGGGGTATCCGGCCATTTTCGTGGTGGTGCCCGACCTGCTGGATTACCTGCGGGCCACATTCAGCCCCACGAGCCTCATCTCCTATGATGAAGCATTTGAAGAAGTGCGTACTGCCCCCCTCCTTGTGCTGGATGATTTGGGCACCGAGAGCGCCACCCCCTGGGCCAAGGAAAAGCTCTATCAGATTTTCAATTACCGCTATGTAGCCCGTCTTCCCACGGTGATAACCACTTCCAAAGACCCCGAGGAGATTGATTCCCGCATCCGCTTCAGGATGTTTGACCCCTCCATCTCCAAGGTTCTGGCCATCCTAGCCCCGGAATACTTGCGGGAAAAGACCTCTCGGCGGTGAAGGGCCTGTGAATTCCCGAACCACGAATCGTGGTCACATAATGAAGAGAGGCGTTTTTGCGAGCAAGGTGAAACCATTGCCCACAAAAATGCTTCTTTTTCGCCCCCACCGTGGGGCAACATTGCCAACCACGGTCAGGGAGAAGGGGATATGGGGTACAGGCGTGTGCGAGCAGTGGTGAGCTTGTTTCTCCTGATAGGCGGGGCCTACCTGCTGGTTACCGGCCTCTGGGCCGATGCCCTAGGCT
>DRAO01000316.1 GCA_011041825.1 Chloroflexota bacterium | reverse complement strand
GCCTCCGATGTAAATTCCTGCGCCGTTGCCAGCGCTGCCATTGCGGATGTGGAAGCCTTCGATTATGGGGGATATGCCCGAGGCGATGCTTATGACCTTAGCCTGGCCGTTCCCATCCAGGATGGTGGGGTAAACTTCGGGCAGGGAGACTGCCCAACTGAGGGGGCCAGTGGAAGTATAGCCGCCCTGGAGGGTGAGGGTCTTGGTGATGATGAGGACATAGCCATTTCCGTCTGTATCGGTGTAAACACCCTGGGCCACCTTAACCGTCCCACCTTCGGCCACGGCATCTACTGCCTCTTGCACGTCCTTGCAGGCGCAGGTGACGCAGACGGTTATCACGCTGCTGCCCTGGGGACAACTGCTGCCCCCTTGCGAGGTGGGACGGGCTTGCTCCTTAGGGATGGGAGCAGGATGGCTCCTCAAAGGGGTTGAGTGGAGGGAGGCAAGACGAGAGTTATGGAGGCCTTCGGGGTGAAGGCTTTCCCTTGAGAGTATGGATTGCAAACGGTGATTTGCAAATTGCAATTTGGAATATGCAGCTTCCAAGGAGCCAGATGATAGCCCCGATAAGGCCAATATCAAAAGGATGATTGCTGTAAATATTACCAGGCCCAAGCGAGAAACCATCCTATTAATCATCAGCTCCTCCTGATGCAATGGTTGTTAAGGTTTGTGTGGGAACATTCATCCCGTTGTTAAGGGAGGGTCGAATACCTTCTGGGTGAAAAAGGGGAGAAGAGGCTAATGGCTGAGGAAAGCAGTGTATTAGATTTTGGAAAGCTCAGGTTGCAGTCCTCTAGCTGGAAAGGGGTTCGGCGGCTCCTATGCAACCATAAACCCGCTACACCTTGGAAAAGCAACGTTTGCGAGGTGGCGATGAAATCATCACCTCTCAAACCACATACCCCCGGGGGGACTCGAACCCCCAACCAGCGGATCCGAAGTCCGCCGCTCTATCCAATTGAGCTACGGGGGCAAGAAGCCTGGAAACCTTTAATTTTTAAACATTATACCCCTTCATCCTCTGCCTGTCAAACAGCGTAAAGGCCGGGGGTGTTGAAAAAGCCTGGGCCAGGGCTAAAAGCCCCGGCCTGAGCAGTGAAAGCCCGCTAAAGGCGGGCTAGCCAGGGCGCTTCCAGCGCCCTTTCTCTGCTCAGCCCTGAAGTTTGGCTCTTTCGACTAAGGCTTTGATAATCTTAAGTTGAGCTACAATTTCATTAACCTAATTTTTAAGAAAGATTAAACAACTTCTGTGAAAATCTGCGTGAATCTGCGTCCTAATCCTAAAAAGGCCAAAGTCTAGGGCCATTCTGTTGGCGGCTATGCCAATATGAGCGATTTGCTTGAAGGGAGAGATTGTGGTAAAATTAGGGTGAATGTATGCCCCTGTAGCTCAGAGGATAGAGCAGCGGCCTCCGGAGCCGTGTGCGGGGGTTCGAGTCCCCCCAGGGGCATTTTTTATATCCCTTTTACGGTCAGCCCCCACAGCCCGGCTAAGGAGATGAGCACAAGAATTTTCACCCAATAAGGCTTATACTTCTCCCCCAAAGTTAACGCAGCAGAGGCTATCAAGACCGCTATTATCCCTCCCTTCCCTTCCATCTGGCCTGTCCAGTATAACCCCAGCGTAACTTTATCCTCCCAGGCCTTGAGCAGAACCCCAACAGCCATCAGGAAGAGGGCAAACCAGAACTCGCGGCGGCTGTTTGCACGAGAGCCTTGGACTAAACCCTGCACAGACCCTGCCAATAGCACCCCGTATCCGGAGGCCGCAAATACCAGGTGCGCAAGCGATAGCAATCCACCGGAGGTGTAAATGCCTTGAGAGGGAAAGCAAACCAAGGCTAAAGGGGAGAGTGCCAGGAGAGCCGCTGCATTCAACGCTATGAGCAGGGGATGGGTTGAGCGGAGAAGATAAGAGGTGCAGACGGCTCCCGCTATCAGGGGGACCATAGCCTCTCCCGCAACCCGCTTTTGGAAGTAGAGAGCAAGGCAGTCACCCAGGGCGATGCCGATGCACAAAGCCCCTGCCCAATCCAGCGATTTAATAACCCCAAAGGGGATTCTGCGCCGTGCATCCAGCAAACCTGACAGAGAGGCCAGCAGGAATGCTATGGCAAGGAGGCCAAAGACTTTATGCAGGATTTCCGCCACTTTCTACCTCCACTTTGGGGGGAAGCTTGTCGAAGGAAATCAATTTAATTGAATCCTCCTGAACCCAGTGGATGTAAACGCCCTTCTTTTCCTCCTGAATGAACCCATATACCTTGCCTAAAGGCAGGAAAGTTCCTGCTAACAGGGCTACGCAGATCATCACCCCTCCCGCAAGGATAACCCACCAGGATAACGACCTTTCCACCCCGATCCAAGCGTAATTCTCAGGGCTCAGGGTATATCTTACCCCCTTGAAAGTAAATCCCACGTGCTCCTTCACCTTTTGCCAATACAATCTCTGCCCCGTTTGCCCATCCAGTAATTCCACCTGGAAACTTTGCCCCGGTCCGGGCATTAACACACACCTAAGCATATAGCCTTCATCGGGGATAGCGATGTATTTCTCCTCATTCTCCATAAAGAAGGGGAGGGAGATTTCACCTTCGGCTTCCTTTCCGGCGGGGTATACTTGCAATGAGGGCTTTTGGAGGCCCTTCTCCAGCTTGATGCGAAGTGCAGGGCCAGATGACAACAGATGAACCTGGATCCCCCGAAAGCCGAGGGACTTCCCCCAAGCCAATTTCCCTCGCACCAGGGCTTCCTCCCCCTGAAAGAAAGCCCCTTCAGCCTGAAGGCCCCCTTCTGGAGAGAGATGGATGTTCTCCAAGACAAACACGGGAACTCCGTTGCCCAGGCTTAAAGAGTCCCCGGAAACCATAGCAACCCTGGCTTCCCAATCCAGATAAGGGGCCAGCAATAACCCAAGGCATACGAGGAAAAGCCCACTGTATAGGGCTAACCGCACTGCCTGAGGAGGCAACACCCCCCAGGCCTCGAAATAATGGCGAGTCCTCTCCTTATAAGCTTTTACCCGATATAAGCCCCTTTTAAGCACTCGACCAGCAACTTTGATGGCCTCTTCGGGGGGGAGAGAAGTCCCTATGGAATGCACCTCCAAGCCTTTCTCCATCAGCTCCCTTGGGGTGAGGAGCCTCTCCCTCCACCAGCTTTGGGCTGATTCCAGAGCATTTACCACAAGATACAGCATCCCCAAGCCCAGGATGACCCGAAACCAGAGGGAATTCTTCGCATTAAAACCTTCTATCCTCAGCAGAGTTGAGCTCCACTGCCGCCAAAAGGGGGGCAGGGAAGAGAGCCACAGCCAGAAATCAGCTCCCCTGCGGGAAAGCCCCGGAGGCATCTGAGGAATGATAGAGGAAGCTAAAACGACGAGAGCCGAAAGGAGTAATAAAATCGCCCCGGTAAAGGGGCGACTTAAAAGTCTCCAAAGGACATCTAGTGGATTCCGCCAGCGCATTTACGTTATACCCTGGTCACATATTCACCAGTTCGGGTATCCACCCTAACCACATCCCCTTCTTCTATGAAGAGAGGGACCTGAACCACCAAGCCCGTTTCCAACTTGGCAGGCTTGGTACCGCCCTGGGCAGTATCACCCCGGACACCCGGCTCTGTTTCCACCACTTTGAGGTCTACGGTTACGGGCAATTCAATCTCGATGGGTTCATTCCCGTAAAAGGACAACTCCAAGGTCATCCCTTCGATCAAGTACTTGACGGCATCACCCAGGGCCTCAGCCGGGAGAGCAGGTTGCTCGAAGGTTTTAACATCCATAAAGTAATAAAAGTCCCCGTCATTGTAAAGGTATTGGACTGTGCGGTTATCCAACCGCACATCCTGCACCTCATCACCTGAGAGAAAAGTTCTATCAATGATAGCGCCGGTACGGAGGTTTCGCAATTTAGTGCGGATAAAAGCATTCCCCCGACCGGGCTTGTGATGCTGGTACTCCAGAACTCGGTATATTTCACCGTCCAACTCGATGACCGTTCCCTTTCTCAAAGCAGTTACTGGTATCATAAGCCCCTTTCCTCCCTAAGTTTTAACAGATTCCCCTTATGCAAAGTTATCTCTTCGCCAGGTAGCTCCGCACTTAATCGTGGTCACATAAAAAGTGGGATTTTGTCCCAAAAAGAGAGGTGTTTTTGTGGGCAACGGCGAAGCCGTTGCCCACAAAAATGCTCCCTTTTCTCCTTTTTGGCCCCCACCGTGGGGCAACATTGCCAACCACGGTTAAATGGAGTGCCACCCTTCACCGGCGGTGAAGAAATACCCCCTCTTTTCGATTGTAATTATAAACAAGGGGGAAAGGTGTGTCAAGCGAAAATCGCAGCGGAGCCCATATAATGCCTCTCGTGCGGTGGCAAAGCCACCGCACGAGAAGATAGATTGAAGGCTTTAGGAGCCCCTCAGCACGAGGGGGAGGAAGATTTCATACTCCGGTGTGACCATAGCTCCACCAGGCCAGAAGCCGCCTTGCAGGGTATAATCACCTCCTTGCAACTTTGGCCCCGCATCCGGCTGGCCGATGGTGCCGTTCAAAATGTAACCCGACCCTGCGCTTCGCCCCCCGCCGCCGTCCACCGTCCACCAGGTGAGGTTATAACCACCTTGGGCCAGGGCCACGGCGGTGAAGGCCAGCAAAGCCACGAGGGCCAGGGTAAGCGCTCGCTTTCTCATCGTTCCCCTCCTTCCGCTCAGTGCGGCCCGGTGTAGGTGTATTCGATGATTACGCCATAGCCTCTTACATCAATGTCTGGCAAACTTAAAGCGATATGATAGGCGTAGCATGAATTATCTATGCTAGGGTAAGATATGGTGTCATCATAGCTCTCACCATTACCGGCGTTCCCACTGGTATCTGCTCTGGCCATTATAGCGGCAGTCCCATCCAGGTTGTTTCTATATAGTGAGGCATATCCGTCAGCGGAAGACACGTCATACCAGAAGAAGGTCATTTTAACCACCCGAGCACCATGCGGCAGATACACTGGAGCAAAATAGTAGTCACTTAGGCCGTCGTTGTTCTTGACCAAATTGGCAATGAAGAAATCATACCCGTCTTGGCGAGGCCTGAAAGCAGCCGCTGGGATGGCAAGGTAACCGGTAATGGGTTGCCATGATATGGCACCGCTTTCGGTCACCGTGAAGACGGTGGTGTTGGCACCATTGAGGACACGAAATTGCGAGGTTGAGTTGTTATCGTCGTCGAGGTGC
>DRAO01000085.1 GCA_011041825.1 Chloroflexota bacterium | reverse complement strand
GTAAGAGGGTCGGGGGTGGGCCAAAAGAGGTGGACTAAGGCCAGCAATGCCAGGAGTGAAAGCTCCGTCCCGGCCACGATGTTCCAAGGCATCTGTCGTGAGGGGTCAAGGTTGCTCCAGAGGCCCAACACCCCCCATCCTATCAACAACAGAGCCACCGGCACGGCTCCAAGGCCGAAGAGGAAGAGCAAAAGGGAACCAAGCCATCCAGTGAAAATCCCCCTTGAAAGGGGTGTAAGGCCCATTAGGGCCAGCAATCCCACCGCCACAAGGAAAGCTGGACTCCACTGGAGCCATTTGTTTTGGGAAGATTCCCTGACCTCATCCTGATTACGCCCGCTCATTCTTATCACCTAAGGCGTTGGGCACCCTCCTCATACTGAGCCCAAGGTGCCGCCCTTTCTCATCCACTTCTATCACCTGTACCATAACCTCGTCGCCTTCGTTAACCACGTTGCGGGGGTGTATGAAATTCCCTTCGGCTAACTCCGAGATGTGCACCAGCCCTTCTAAGCCCTTTTCCACCTCCACGAAAGCCCCGAAGTCCACCACGTTGGTAACCACGCCCTTAAGCACCTGCCCCACCTGATAGCGGCTCTCCAGGCCAATCCAGGGGTCTGGTTGGAGGCGCTTTATGCTAAGGGCTATCTTACGTTCCTCCTTGTTGACATCAATGACATAGACTTTCACCTCTTGACCGGGCTTGAGGACCTGAGCGGGATGCTCGACCCGGCTCCACGAGATTTCCGATACGTGCACCAAACCCTCGATGCCCCCTATGTCCACGAAGACGCCGAAGGGGCGGATGTTAGTAACCGTACCTTCAAGCACCTGACCGGGCTGGATGCTTTCGAGCAATTCCTCCCCCCGGGAATCAACAAGGGCCTCCCGCTCCGAGAAGACCAGCCGATTGCGGCTTCTATCCAATTCAATTATCTTAACGGGCAATTTCTCACCTACGCACTGAGCCATAAAGGAAAGCCGGTCTTCCGGAGATAAACCATAAGGGATGAAGGAGAGATGGGACAGAGGCACGAAGCCTTTCAGGTTGTTGAATTGCACAAGCAATCCCCCCCGGTTGTAACCTATGACGGGCACCTCCAGCGTTTCCTGGGTTTGGAAATACCTCTCGGCCTGTGCCCAATCCTCGTCCAGGTCCTCCACTGAAGCGGGCTCCTGTTCCTTGCCTTTTGCTTCAAACCCCGAAAATCCTAATTCCTCCGGTGGAGGAGCCTCAGGGGGGGATTCCCCTTGCTCGAGAATGGCTTTCCAGTAATCCTCCTCCAGCGGTTCTTCCCAGATTTTCTTCCCTTCACTTTCCTGTGTCAGCATAGGCCTCCCTCCGTTCCATTTCTGCCAGGATTTTCGTCACCTGCTCTATGGCTATCCTCTGCTTACGGTAAAGGTCAGATTCGCTTATGGCCAGCCGGTTAGCGATTTCCCTGGGACGTTTGCCCTGGATGAACCGCATATCCAAGATATTGTAGAGCAGCCACTCCAGGGAACTATCTGGATACTCGCCTTCGGGCTTAAGGGCTTCAATGGCCTCCCTCAGCACAGCCCTGAGGGCCTTGGTCGGGTTGCCCCCGTACTCTTTCATCGCCTTCTCCACTATGCGGAGCTTGATGAGGGGGCTTTTAGTAAGCTTGGGGCCACCCCAGTAATGGGCAAGGGCCTCCTTAACCCACTTCCGATACTCAGGGCTGCTCAAGTCAGCCAGGACCTCAGGGCTTTGCGCAGGTGCCGAATAAGGGGTGGCACGCCAGCGCTGGATGCGTTCAATCTCAGGTATTATGTGCCGGAGGGCTTCAAATACCCGCTGCTGGAGAAGCCGGTCTTCCAGAGCTACCGAGACCCTGTGAATCAAGCTCTTAAGCACCTCAACCTCTTCCAGAGTCAGCTCCGTATCCTCAGCAGGGGAATCTAAAGCCAATATCCCCAGCAAATCACCCCCCGAACTCCTGAGAGGTATCAGCCAGAACCCCCGGTTGTAAACACGCAGGTCCTCATCCAGATGGATACTACCTTCATCAGAGCTCAACATCTCTCGGAGAGATGAGACATCCAATCCGGAGAAAATCTCATTTATCTGAAGCAAGGGGCCACATTTCGCTTCGAGCATCAGGTTGGAACCTTGAATGAGCCCCACAAACCCCCAATGGACTTTCATAAATTCGCAGAGGGCTACCAGTACGCTCTCCAAGAATTGCTGGAGGTCGGTGGTGGTGAGGAGGCGTTCATCCAATTCCTGAATCCAGGCTACTTCGTCTTTATCCCGGCTGTAAATGATGCGGTCTATGAAAGGCTTGGCCCTGTTTATGGAAATCTGAAGCACTACAATCAACCCTACTACGGCGAAAACGATGACCGTATCCCTGGGCAAGCCGAGGATTTGGTCCACGTTTGAAAGCAGCAGGATAACTCCTATCACACACAGGCCCACGAACGGCCCTCGGAGGAGATAATGGATGAGGCGATGCTTTATCACCCGGTCGGGGGTGAGGACACCGTAGTAAGCGACTGTGTAGGCCATAACCACCAGCATCAGGGCCACCGTGAGGTTGCCGACCACCGATAGGAAGAGCACCAGTGGGGCAGAAAAGATAGCAGCCGTTTTGGAGATGAGGAGGTAAGGGAAGACGCCTAGCCCCGGGCCTATGAAAGCCACCATAAGGTAGGTCATCCGCCTACGGGTGGTAGAGGTAAGGGCTTTTTGCCGTGCCCGGTACAGGCTGTAGAGGCTGGCTCCATAAGCAAGGATGAAGAAGCAAGTAAAAAGGGGGAAAATAGGTCCCGGAGCCAAGTATACCAGCCCCTCACTGAAATGGCCATCGTAGACCAAGACATCGCTCAGGAGGGCCAGGACACAGAACAGCAGGCCTAAAATGTAAGCGCCTATCACCAGCCAACGCCGTATCAAGGAGAGGGAATTAACCGTGCGCAGAAGGGCATCGGAGAAATGCAGATAAGCAGCGGGGATAAAGGCTATGCCCAACCATTGCAGGCGCAACCACATCAGGGCTGCTTCAATGGATTTCACCTTGGGTATTACCACGTCGCCAGCATAGACCAGGATGACAAACGTCATCATAGCACAGAAAGCTCGGGCCACGGGGTTGGCGAAGTTATAGGTGGCTATGTAGGCGAGCAGAGAGAAAGCCACAAGCACAATGCCCGAGGAGATAATGAAATTGCTCAAAGTCAAAATATCGCTGCCGGTCATCCTCCTCTCCGGAGCGGATTCACGTTCTTGCCTATTTTAGCATTTTTAGACAGAATAGGCAAGAGAAGGTGAAACCAATCACAATGGCGGAATTTGACACCCCTACCTTACCGTGATAGTATTAGGGAGGGGAGAGCATATCTTAGGAGGGACATTGTGAATTGGAAACGACTTATGCCTTGCCTGCTGCTGTTGGCATTTCTTGCCTCCTGTGCTATAGCCCCATCCAGGTCACCCACCGTTACGCCTTCAGCTCAGAAGACCACTCTGCCACCCACCTCTATGCCTTCCGGTGAAATCGCCAAAGTTGTGGAAGTGATAGACGGTGATACGATTAAGGTGGAAATTGATGGCCGCATTTACACCGTCCGCTACATAGGCATTGATACCCCGGAGCTTCATCACCCTCAAAAGCCCGTGGAATACTTTGCCCGAGAAGCATACGAGAAAAATAAGGAGCTTGTGGAAGGCAAAACCGTCATCTTGGAAAAGGATGTTTCGGAGACGGACAGGTATGGGAGGCTCCTCAGATATGTTTACGTTGATGGCCTCTTCGTGAACGCCTACCTTGTAGAACAGGGATATGCCCGTGCGGTTACCTTCCCACCGGACGTAAAATATGCTGACCTTTTCAGGCGGCTCGAGAAAGAGGCCAGGGAAGCGGGACGGGGCCTTTGGGCATTATCTCCTGCCCCTGGGCAACCCTTGCAGATTGTAGTAAACCCGGCTTGCTCTCAGTTTGATGCCCCAGGTAACGATAATCATAACAAAGTGGAAGAATATGTGTGCTTCACCAATGAGGGGGAAAGTCCCGTAGATATGAGCAGGTGGATTCTCCGCAACAAGAAAGGGCACACCTTCATTTTCCCCAACTTTGTGCTCTCCCCGGGGGCAAGCGTAAGGGTGCATACTGGATGCGGAACCAACACGAGGACAGACCTTTACTGGTGCAAGAGAGGGGGAGCGGTGTGGAATAACAAGGGGGATACCGTGTCCCTCCTGGATTCGCAAGGCAATCCGATAGCCACGTACTCATATTAAAAGCACGAAAGGAAGGGGTTATTTCTTCGACGGCGACTTCATTGCCGTCGAAGATATAACTTTCCCTTAAGAATCCCCGTTTGGGGCTGGGATTAGCCCGTTTTTAACCCTTTGACGGATGTAAGGAGATGTGATATATTAAGGGGCACAATAGGCTATGGCCCCTTTGAAGCTGTGTTATCCACCAGATTCGAGTGGGAGCAGGAGATATGCTGGAGAAGGAAGTGGGTGAGCTTCTCAGGAAGCACCGGCTGACCTTGGCCACGGCTGAATCGTGCACGGGAGGGCTCCTCTCGCATCGCATAACCAATGTGCCCGGTAGCTCCGATTATTTCATAGGTGGAGTGGTGGCTTATTCCAATCAGGTTAAGAAGGATTTGCTGGGTGTGAGAGATGAAACCCTCCGCAGTGTAGGAGCGGTAAGCGAGGAAACAGCCCTTCAAATGGCCAGAGGCGTGCGGGAGCGCCTTAAGGCTGATATAGGCATCGGCATTACCGGTATCGCAGGCCCTGGAGGAGGCACCCCCGCCAAACCCGTGGGCCTGGTTTACGTAGCAATTTCGGCTCCCGATTACGAGAGGTGCGAGCGTTTCCTATGGCACGAAGATAGAGAGGGAAACAAGAGGCTTTCTTCCGAAGCAGCTTTGGAAATGCTGCATCGGTATTTAAAACTAGCCCGGCGCTGAACGATGCTCTTTTTGGCATAGCCGCCGACAGAAGGGCCGGGAGCTTAAAGCTCCCGGGTGAGCAGAGAAAGGGCGCTGGAAGCGCCCTAAACAGCCCGCTTCCAGCGGGCTTTCACTGCTCAGGACGGGGCTTTTAGCCCTGGCCCAGGCTTGACCCCAGCCCTGTTGGGTTCTCCAATATGAGCGATGACGTTTTGGCATCAAAGGAATGCCTCCGAAGCAGGGATATTTATTAAGGGAAGTTATTTCTTCGACGGCAGCGAAGCTGCCGTCAAAGAAATAACTCCCTCCTC
>DRAO01000255.1 GCA_011041825.1 Chloroflexota bacterium | reverse complement strand
TATTTGATGAGCGTCCTTTGCCCGAGGCAGGTTAAAAAAGCCTTTTGAGGGTATTTTCTTGCACGGCGGCGAAGCCGCCGTGCAAGAAAATACCACTCTTTTTCCTTCCCCGGCTCCCGGGGGTAAGTTTAACCCCAGAGTTTTTCAACACCCTCCCATCCCATTGAGTTGACAAATCTGGGTTATCTGTTATAATAGGGTTGCGGAAGGGGCGAGTAGCTCAGTGGGAGAGCGCGCGGCTCACATCCGCGAGGTCGGGGGTTCGAAACCCTCCTCGCCCACCTTAAAAATAAAGCCCCGCAATTTGGGGCTTTATTTTTAAGGGCTTCCCTGTAAGCGGGCAATTCCGCCCCGCAATAATTGCAGGGGGACCAGAGATGTTAAATGGTTCAGTGTTAGTGCTTAATGCTACCTATGAACCTTTAAACATCGTCTCGGTTAAGAGGGCTATCATCCTTGTCCTGAAAGAAAAGGCAGAAATTATAGAGGCTGCTGAGGCAAAGCTGCGCTCGGAGAACCTCTCCTTGCCTCTTCCTCTTGTAATCCGCCTTGTTACTTACGTTAAGGTCCCCAGGTATGTGAAGTTCCCCCTCACCCGCAAGACCGTCTTCGCCCGGGACCATTATACCTGCCAATACTGTGGGAGGCAGCTTCCGAAGAGCGAACTTACTTTAGACCACGTCATACCCCGCCAGAGGGGGGGAGAGACCACGTGGGAAAACGTGGTTACTGCTTGTAAAACCTGCAACCAGCGCAAGGGCTCTAGGACGCCTCAGGAGGCTGGGATGAGGCTTCTATCTAAACCCACTCGCCCCCGTTACATCGCTTTTGTCCTCTTAAGCGAGGCCCGGCATAATGAGGTTTGGAGCAAATACCTCAACTTGACAAATTTTTAAAAAGTGGTATAATTTTAGGTTGCGTGTTCCGGGCCCTAGCTTCTTCTCCCCACGCAGGGGTTCTTGATAAATCTATAACGTCTGAAAAACCCAAAGGCGGGCTTATGTTAAACATACATCCTCGTTATCCCTCTGTTTTATGAAAATATAACCCCTGCTTCCTCTCCGAAGTCTGTTGAAGGCCCGTGTGAAGTTAAACAGAATCTATCAGGGAGGAGCCGAGTTATATGTGGGTGAATCACTCGGGTAAGAAAAATTATGCTCGTATCCGGGATGTTCTCCCTCTGCCCGGATTGATCGAGGTACAGCTTAATTCTTATAAGTGGTTTCAGGAAAAAGGGCTAAGGGAACTGTTTGATGAAATCTCGCCTATCCAAAGCTTCAACAAAACCTTGGAGCTTCACTTCTTGGATTATGAGTTCGGTAAGCCCAAATACACGGTGGAAGAATGTCGTTTACGTGACCTGACTTACGCCGCCCCCCTGTGGGTGAAAGTGCGCCTGGTTAACCACGAGACCGGGGAAATCCAGGAGCAGAGGATTTTCTTCGGTGATTTCCCCCTTATGACCGAACGGGGCACTTTCATTGTAAACGGGGCAGAGAGGGTGGTTGTAAGTCAGCTCATCCGTTCCCCAGGCGTGTATTTCACCCTGGAGGAGGATAGGGCGACTGGAAGACAACTCTGTTACGCCAAACTCATACCTAACCGGGGAGCTTGGCTGGAGTTTGAGACCTCGAAGCGGGATGTCATTGCCGTCAAAGTCGAAAGACGCCGCAAGATGCCCGTTACCATATTGCTGCGGGCTGTCGGCTACGGTACCGATGAGGAATTGATTGAGCTCTTCGAAGCCGTTGATACTATGCCCGACCACCCTTACATCAAGGCTACCATTGAGAAAGACCCTTCCAGGAGCACCGAGGAAGCTCTGATAGAATTCTACCGCCGTATGCGCCCCGGTGACCCACCCACCGTTGAGAACGCCCGCAACTATCTCACTGCCCTGTTCTTCAACCCTCGCCGGTATGACCTCAGTCGGGTGGGTCGCTATAAGCTCAACAAGCGTCTCGGCCTGGAAATCCCGATAGACCACCGCACCCTCACGAAAGAGGACCTGGTCAAGGTGGTCGAGAAGATGATAATGATAAACAACGGGGTTGAGGCCGAGGATGATATTGACCACCTGGGGAACCGGCGAGTTAGGACGGTGGGTGAACTCATCCAGAACCAGATGAGGGTGGGGCTTCTCCGGCTCGAACGGGTGGTTAAGGAGCGGATGAGCATTCGGGAACCTGAGGAAATCACCCCAATTTCCCTCATCAACATTCGTCCTGTGATGGCGGCGTTGAGGGAATTCTTCGGAGGCAGCCAGCTTTCCCAGTTTATGGACCAGACCAACCCGCTGGCCGAACTCACCCATAAGCGCAGGGTATCAGCCCTTGGCCCAGGAGGGTTGCGCCGAGAACGGGCGGGGTTCGAGGTCCGAGACGTCCACCACTCCCACTACGGACGTATATGCCCTATCGAGACCCCAGAAGGCCCTAACATCGGCCTGATAGGAAGCCTCGCCACCTATGCTCGCATCAACCCCTTTGGGTTCCTGGAGACACCTTATCGCAAGGTGATAAAGGTAGTGCCCAACAGGCCGAAGGAGCTGGTAGGCAAAAAGCTCCGGGAGCGGCTGGTTGACCCGGAGACCGGGGAGGTGGTAGCCGAGGCAGGCACCGAGATCACCGAGGAATTGGCTGAGCGGATTGCCGGGCTTCCTTACCGGGAGATAAAGATTTGGCCTATGGTGACCGATGAGGTCGTCTACCTCACCGCCGATGAAGAGGAGCAGTTCACCATAGCCCAGGCTAACGCCCCCGTTGATGAGAGGGGCTTCTTCCTGACCGATAAAGTCTCGGTGCGTGTCCACCACGAGTTCGCCATCCGTCCTGTGGAGCAGGTGGATTATATGGATGTCTCGCCGAAGCAGATTGTGGGCGTCTCCGCCTCGCTGATACCCTTCCTGGAGCACGACGACGCCAACCGTGCTCTGATGGGGTCAAATATGCAGCGCCAGGCCGTTCCTCTGGTGAAGCCGGAGGCTCCCCTTGTCTCCACAGGGATGGAGTACTATGCCGCTAAGGACTCCGGCCAGGTGGTGCTGGCCCAGGAGGATGGCGAGGTTGTAAGCGTCACCTCCACCCAGATTGTGGTAAAGGGGGAAAGCGGACTGCGGATATATCCTCTCCGCCGTTATGAACGCTCTAACCAGTCCACCTGCATAGACCAGCGGCCAATAGTCAACAAGGGCGACTTCGTAAAGAAGGGGCAGGTCTTGGCCGATACCAGCTCCACTCAGAACGGCGAATTGGCCTTGGGTCAGAACGTGCTTGTGGCCTTCATCTCCTGGGAAGGCGGCAACTACGAGGACGCCATCCTGGTCAGCGAGGCCCTCATCCAGGAAGATAGGTACACCTCCATCCACATAGAGCAATACGAAGTCGAAGCCAGGGATACGAAGCTTGGACCTGAGGAAATCACCCGTGACATCCCTAACATTGGTGAGGAGGCCCTGAGGGATCTGGACGAGAACGGCATCATCCGCATCGGCGCTGAGGTTGGCCCTGGCGACATCCTGGTGGGGAAAGTGACCCCCAAGGGTGAGACCGAACTCAGCCCTGAGGAGAAACTCCTGCGGGCTATCTTCGGGGAGCGGGCCAGGGATGTGAAGGATTCCAGCCTCAGGATGCCCCACGGTGAACGGGGCGTGGTCATAGACGTAAAGGAGTTCTCCCGGGATCAATACAAGGATATGCCCGCCGGGGTGGAGAAAGTCATCAGAGTGTATGTGGCTCAGCGCCGTAAACTCACCGAAGGCGATAAGATGGCCGGACGGCACGGGAACAAGGGCGTGATCTCCAAAGTGGTGCCGGTGGAGGATATGCCCTACCTGCCTGATGGGACACCTGTGGAAATCATCCTCAACCCCCTTGGCGTGCCAGCCCGTATGAACATCGGCCAGGTTCTGGAGACCCACCTGGGCTGGGCAGCTTACCGGCTGGGGTTCAAGGCCATATCGCCGGTGTTCGATGGTGCGGATGAGGATGAAATCTCCGCTGAATTGGCAAGGGCCTGGCTCATAGACCGGGCTTGGGAGGAGGTCACCGAGAGGGCCTGGCAGTGGCTGAAGGAAATCGAATACAACCCTGAGGACATAGAGGATGATGAAGAGGCCCGCAGGCTATACCTGGTCCACTGGATTGGCGACCTCTATGACCCTGATAGGCTTATGAGCGATTGGGTCTATGCCCGCCGGAGCGCCCTTAAGGAATGGCTCCGTGAAAGGGGTTATGACCCCGATGCCATCCTCGTCTTTGAGGATGACCGCAGGCCCAGGGAGGCCAGGGTGGAAGCTGACCGCTTGGCCCGCAAGGTTTGCCTGCGGGAGTGGATAGGTTTTGTGACCGGGGAATATCCATCCATAGAAGGAGTCCCTGAAGAAGAGCTTATGGCCCAGGCGGTGAAGGTGAGCAAGGAGATCGGGCAACCTGTTCCCATCACTGGCAAGATGATCCTCTACGATGGCAAGACAGGGGAGCCTTACGACCAACCCGTAACAGTTGGTATGATTATGATGATGAAGCTCATACACCTGGTGGAGGACAAGGTGCACGCCCGTTCCACCGGCCCTTATTCCCTGGTCACGCAGCAGCCTCTGGGCGGCAAGTCCCAGTTCGGTGGGCAGCGCTTCGGTGAGATGGAAGTTTGGGCCTTGGAAGCCTATGGTGCTGCCCATACCCTTCAGGAAATGCTTACCATCAAGTCCGATGACGTGACCGGGCGTGTCAAGACTTACGAGGCTATTGTGAAGGGTGAGAAGGTAACCGAACCCGAAATGCCCGAATCCTTTAAGGTGCTGGTGAAAGAGCTGCAATCGTTGGCCCTCTCGGTTGAAGTTTACGATTACAACGGCGAGAAGTACACTTTCGGGAGGGAGGACAGGGAGGAAAGGCCGCCTTTCCTCGGGTTCGGGAGCTTTGACCTTTCTCGCCGTTTGCCACGCCCTAAGTGAATTTTGCGGCGGGTGCCCTGTTACCGCCGTGAAAATCCCGTAAAGGAGGGGGTTGCTTTATGGAAGTTAACGAACTGGTAGCTGTCCGGGTGAGCCTTGCCTCCCCGGAGCAGATACGCTCCTGGTCGTACGGTGAAGTCTTGAAGCCAGAGACCATAAATTACAGGACCCTCAGGCCGGAGAGGGATGGTCTCTTCTGTGAGCGCATTTTCGGCCCTACCAAGGACTGGGAATGCTACTGTGGTAAGTACAAGAAAGTGAAGTACAAGGGGATAATCTGCGATAAGTGTGGTGTGGAGGTTGCCCCTTCTAAGGTACG
>DRAO01000182.1 GCA_011041825.1 Chloroflexota bacterium | reverse complement strand
GTTTTCTCGTGCGGGGGCTTCGCCCCCGCACGAGAAAACACTTCAAAAAATGCTTTTTAACCTGCCCTCGCCGGAGGGAACCATTTGAGCAAGAACAGCGTGGCACTTTTTCAACACCCTCCCCCACACAACCTTTGCCATCCACCAGGCTTTGTGTTATACTATTGACCTAGTGATTTGTCAACCTTGATTTTGTAGCATAATCTGAGGAGCAGGCGTTCTCTAACGCCTTTTGGCCTGCGCTGGAGAGCGCAGATTCCTCGGTATAAACACACCGGCGGGATATAGCCGTTCATTCGACGCCAAAACGTTATTCCCTCCTCGTGCGGGTACTTACACAAGAGCGTAAGGGAAGAGGAAGATGGGAGAGGAACTTTTCAAGTTCACCGTAGTGAAGGAAGACCCCCATACTTGGGCACGGGCTGGTATCCTTCACACCCCTCATGGGGATATCCCTACCCCTGTGTTTGCCCCGGTGGGCACCCAGGCTACGGTTAAGACCCTTACCCCCAGGGAATTGGAGGAATTAGGGGTGACTTTGATACTGGCCAATACTTATCACCTTTTCCTGCGCCCCGGCCCAGAGGTGATAGCGGAGCTAGGAGGGCTGCACCGTTTTATGGCTTGGCCTAAGCCCATTATGACCGATAGCGGTGGTTTCCAGATATTCAGCCTGGAGCCTCTCCGCCGCTTCACGGAGGAGGGCGTCCTCTTCCGGTCACATCTGGACGGTTCTCAGCACCTCCTGACCCCCGAGAGAGCCATCGAAATCCAAGAGATGCTGGGAGCAGACCTCATCACCTGCCTGGATGAATGCGCTCCTCCTCTGGATAGGGAATACGTGAAAGAAGCCACCGATAGAACCCATCGGTGGGCTGAACGATGCCTCAAAGCCCATAAGCGGAAAGACCAGGCCCTCTTTGGCATCATACAAGGGGGGATTTTCCCCGATTTACGGCGGGAGAGCGCCCGCTTTATCTCATCCTTGGGGTTTGACGGCATAGCTATCGGGGGCCTCTCAGTGGGCGAACCCAAGGAAAAGACTCTGGAGATGCTGGAGGTGGTGGTGCCTCTCTTACCCCGTGATAAGCCCAGGCATCTCCTCGGTGTCGGCGCTCCTCCGGATTTCTTTGAAAGCATAAGCCGTGGAATTGACATCTTCGATTGCGTGCTCCCTACCAGGATGGGGAGAACCGGCGCTCTCTTCACCCGGAAGGGCCGCATAAACATCCGTAACGCCCGCTATGCCCGGGACTCACGTCCTATCGAAGAAGGGTGCACTTGCTACACCTGCCAGAATTTTTCCCGGGCTTACCTCCGACATCTCTTCAAAGCTGAGGAAATCCTGGGACCTCGATTAGCCACCATCCACAACGTGCATTTTATGGTTAACCTGTTACGGGAAATAAGGCAATCCATATTGGATGGAACCTTTTCCTCCTTGCGGGAGGAATTCCTGACAGCCTATCCTTTAGAAGAGCCGCTGAAAATGGCCGAGGAGGATTGAATGGAATTGTGGCAGGCTATTGCGCTAGGAGTGCTCCAGGGGAGCACGGAATTCATCCCTGTGTCCAGCTCAGGCCATCTGGTACTGATACCCTGGCTGCTTGGCTGGCCCATACCCCCGGTCACTTTCGATGCTATGGTGCATTGGGGGACACTGCTCGCCCTGTTGATTTATTTCTGGACGGACATCTCGACACTGGCAGTAGCCTGGCTTAAGAGCGTGGTCATAAAGTACGAGGGCCCCAAAGCTTACCTGGCCTGGCTTATAATCCTGGCCACAATTCCGGCTGCGGCAGCAGGGATGCTGCTGGAGGATTTCTTTGAGAGGCTCTTCGCCTCGCCTCGGGCTGTCTCAATAGCACTGCTGGGAACTGCCCTCTTGCTTGTGGGCGCCGAGTTAAGACCACAGGGTCGGAAGAAGCCCGAAAGGTTAACCTGGTACGAGGCTCTCTTCATCGGGGCCTTTCAGGCCATTGCCATTGTGCCAGGTATCTCCCGCTCTGGTTCTACCATTGCCGCAGGCATCATAACGGGCTTGGGCAGAAGTGAGGCTGCTCGCTTCAGCTTTCTCCTCTCCATCCCCATAATATTCGGAGCAGGGCTGAAGAAAGCGCTCGATTTAATAGCCTCGGGAGCAATCTGGAGCAATTGGGGCATTATGGTTGGCGGATTCCTGGCCGCATTCATAAGCGGTTATCTCAGCATTGCCTTCCTCTTAGCTTACCTCAGACGGAGGAGGTTATATGCCTTTGCCCTCTACTGTATGGCGCTGGGTGCTTTGGGGCTTGTGCTTGCCCTTTAGCATCCTGCTGGCTGCCTGCTCGTCATATACCCCTCCTGAACACCCCACAACGATAAGGATAGGCATTTGCACATCCTTGCGCCCTCTCCTCGATGAAGTTTACGAGAATTACCTCGAAGCTCACGAGGATTTATCCCTGGAAGTACTCGAAGGCTCCGAGAGGTATATCCTCCGTAAGCTTCAGGCGAAGGAAGTGGACGTGGCTTTAATCACTGCTAAAGACATTCCAGGAGCCCGGTTGATAGCCAGAGATGGCTTAGCCATCATCGTGCATCCATCAAATCCGGTGGAATCCCTTTCCCTGGAAGAATTGCGTGCCATTTACGCCGGTTATATCTGGGATTGGGGGGAAATCGGTGGTGAGGGAGAGATAGTGCTTGTAAGTCGGGAGGATGGCTCAGGGGCCAGGGCTTTCTTTGAAGAAAGGGTTATGGGGGGCATCAGGGTTTCCCCTGTGGCGGTGGTTATGCCTTCGAGTCAAGACGTGCTGGAGTACATCTCCCTTAACCCTAAGGCCATCGGATACGTTTCTATGGGCTATCTGACGGAGAAGGTCAAAGCCTTAAAGCTGGGGGGATTTCAACCTTCCCCTTCTGCCGTGAGGACAGGCAAATATCCGTTATCCCGTCCGGTATATGCGGTAGCCATTAACGAAACAGGGCATAGCCTGGTGGATTTCCTGACAGGCCCTGTGGGAAAGAATGCCATAGGCCGTCGGTATGGGTTGCCTTAGCTCAGTGGAGGAAGGGGTTGTGTAATTTCTCCTGCCCCACACTGGTGGGGGGGCCGTGTCCGGGGTATACGATGGTCTCATCGGGCAAGGTTAGAAGCTTTGTGCGGATGGATTCCATAAGGACTTTGTGATTGCCGCCGGGGAAATCAGAGCGCCCTATGCCCATATTGAAGAGCACATCCCCGCAGAAGAGGATTCCATCGGCTTCGGAATAAAGGGAAATGCTCCCCGGGGAATGCCCAGGGGTATGGATAACCCGGAGGGATGATTTCCCAAACGTTATCACATCACCTTCGTTGAGGAGCACATCAGGTGGGGGGCTGGAAGCTATTAACCCCAGCAGGATAAGTCCTCCTCCCTTCCGCAGCATTGGCTCATCATCCGGGTGAATCGCAAGTGAAGCCCCGGTGGCTTTTACGACCTCCTTGTTGGCCATAATGTGGTCAAAATGACCGTGAGTGTTGATTACATAGATAATCTTTAACTTCATCTCTTCGATTTTCTTGAGTATATCGTTAGGGCTCCCGCCCGGGTCTATGACAATCCCCTCTTTCGTGCTCTCATCAGCCACGATGTAGCAATTGGTTTGGAGCATCCCCACCACCAATCTTTCCACCAGCATTCCTATGGCCTCCTGAGGGTAAAAGAAAAGGATGGCTTGCGTGCAGCCGCTTTGGAAACTGCCTTAAATTATACATACCCTTTATGTTCTGTCAAAAAGCTCAGGAAACTGTGTATGAGGGGGTTGAAAAACTCCGGGGTTGGAAACTACTCCGCAGGCTAAGGATAGAAAAAAGGGGTGTTTTCTCGTGCGGGGGCTTCGCCCCCGCACGAGAAAACACTTCAAAAATTGCTTTTTAACCTGCCCTCGCCGGAGGGAACCCTCTGAGCAAGAACAGCGTGACAATTTTTCAACACCCTCCTGTGTATCAATGTTGCCTGATGCGGCTTCCTGCTGTATAATCACTTTATGAAAGCCCAATCACCTCTCTCTTACAACTTGCCGGAGGTAAACCGTGAAGGAGAAAGAACCTGTTACTTGGACCAGTCTGGATGTCGAAGAAATCTCCAAGCGCCTGCAAACTGACATCGAAAAGGGCCTCTCTGAAGAAGAAGCGACTCGTCGTCTAACTCAATATGGGCTCAACAAGCTGGAGGAGAAGGAAGGCACACATCCCCTGCTCATCTTCCTCTCTCAATTCACAGAAGTGATGGTGATTGTCCTCCTTATAGCCTCGGTTATTTCCTTCTTCCTGGGTGATGCGAAGGAAACCATAGCCATCCTGGTCATCGTCTTCCTCAATGCCGTCCTGGGATTCGTTCAGGAATACCAGGCCGAACGGGCGTTGGCTGCCCTCAAGCAATTGGCAACCCCCATAGTGAGAGTGCGGCGAGATGGCAGGGTCCGGGAAATATCCGCTGAGAAGCTTGTCCCCGGTGACATCGTGCTGCTGGAGGCAGGGAGCAAAGTGCCCGCCGACATCCGCCTGATAGAAGCGGTCAACCTGCGCACTGACGAGGCCCCTCTCACCGGTGAATCAACCCCGGTGGATAAGGATGCCCAGGTGGTTCTCCCCCCTGATACCCCTGTAGCCGACCAGAGGAATATGACTTTTATGGGCACAACGGTTACCTACGGGCGTGGCGTGGGCGTGGTGGTGGAAACAGGGATGCGTACCCAGCTTGGCCGCATCGCCGAGATGCTCCGTATGGTGGAGCGGGAGACTACACCCCTTCAGCAGCGGATGGCCCAGGTGGGCAAGGGCCTGGCTATCGCCGCCGGGGTGCTGGTGGTTGTTGTCTTCGCTTTGGGGATATGGCGAGGAGAAGACCCCCGCACGATGTTTGTGACCGCCGTCAGCCTGGCGGTGGCCGCCGTCCCCGAAGGATTGCCCGCCGTGGTCACCATCACCCTGGCCCTGGGGGCCCAGCGGATGGTGCGCCGCAACGCCCTCATCCGCAAGCTCCCGGCGGTGGAGACCCTGGGCTCGGTTACCGTCATCTGCTCCGATAAGACCGGAACCCTTACCGAGAACCGGATGACCGTCACCATCCTTGATGTCGCTGGGGAAACCGTAAACTTGGAGGAAAAACTGACCAAAGCCGGGCCTATCTTTAACGCCCAAAAACCTAAACCCCTCCCCCTCGACCCCGCCCTTTCCCTGCTCCTCATCGGGGGAGCCCTCTGCAACGATGCCGTGTTGGAGCCGGACGAGAATGACCCGACAAAGTTCCAAACTGTGGGAGACCCCACTGAAGGGGCAATGGT
>DRAO01000271.1 GCA_011041825.1 Chloroflexota bacterium | reverse complement strand
TGGGTCTCGAAGACATAAGCAGGCACCCGGCCTCTTACTGCTTCTTTATCAACGGGCTGTAGGGGTGTATTGCATACAGGGCACCTGGAAAAGGGGTTTTTCTTCTCCAGGTTCAGTTCCCGGAAGACCTGGGTAATCTGTTCCTGGAGTTTTTCACTCTTTATGAGCAAGGCTTTAAGGCCCTTTCTCCGGGCCAATTCCTGGTCCCTGGTCAAAAGGACCCTGCCTTCTTTCATTGCCAGCCTTGCCAGTTCGCTATCTTCCATATTGGGGAAGTAAAGGGTATCGTAGCCGAGGATGCGCAACCACTTGGCAAGGCTGCCCAGCATACTATCGGCCAGGAATTTCATCGCTCCTTCTCCTGTCACGATTATCCGAAATCCGGTACCCCGACTTCATAAGGGGCAGGCCAGCTTCTCCCAGACGAGAGTGGAGGTGTTTTCACCCCTGTGAACGAGGTCATTCTGATAAATGTGCTTGCGCTGCTCTTACCGATAGGATTCGCCCTTATGGCCGCTGGAGCCCGGCCACCCCGGGAGGCAAAGGGGGTGGCTTTCGCTGGAATGCTTTCGGTGGCCATAGGCGTACTGGGATATTTCTGCTGCGGTTTTGCCTTCCAATTTGGCGGCATCGGCCTGGTGTGGAAGGAGATGCCAGGCCTCAAAAACCTTATTTGGGAATGGTCCCCCCTAGATGTGCGATGGGGGCCAGGTTGGGGAGCCCTGGGTTTGTATGGCTTTTTCCTCACAGGACAGGCTGCCTCTCCCCAGGCACTCGTCCTCTTTGTGAACCAATTGCCGCTGGTGTGTCTGGCGGTCTTCATCTTTATGGCTACCCTCTGGGATAAGGTCAAACACTGGGTGCTAATCCTGTTCGGCTTCCTCATAGCCGCTCTGCTCCATCCCATCGTCGGCAACTGGGTCTGGGGTGGAGGGTGGCTGGCCAACCTGGGCAAGAACATCGGCCTGGCTCATGGCTTTATAGATTTGTTAGGAGCCGGAAGCCCTCACCTCCTGGGGGCGCTGGTGACCCTGTTTGCCCTGCTGATTTTCCGCCTTCGCTCCGAAGGAGCATATTGGGAATTGCCCTCTATGCCTCCCGTTCACCTGCCTTTGCTGGCCATCTTGGGAAGCTTTTTAACGCTTGTCGGATATATTGCCCTGCTGGTGGGCAATCCTATCTATGCCCGTCTGGACAACCTGTCTCTCCCCTTCTGCGCCCTGAATCTGCTGGAGGCGGCTGCGGGGGGATTTCTGGCCGCAGCCATCTATTCTCTCTTCACCACCAACCGCTCCGACGTGTTTATGGCAATCCGGGGGAGTGTGGCCGGACTGGTAGCTGCCGGGGCCTCCTGTGCTTTCGTGCCTCTGTGGGCAGGATGGGCCATAGGAGCTGGGGCTGGGCTGCTGGTGCCTCTGGGAATCTATTTCTTCGAGAGGATAGCAAAGCTGGATGACCCGGCGGCTGTGCTCACTGTAAATGGGCTGGGTGCTATATGGGGCCTTGTGGCAACCGCTCTCTTTGCCGATGGCTCCTTCGGCCAGGGATGGAATGGAGTGCCAAGCGATTATCTTAACGTGCCCGGTCAAGGCGTAAGCGGCCTCCTCGTATCCCCCGGCTTCCCACAGGATTTCCCCCATCAGCTCTATGCGCAATTGGCAGGGATTGGTGCGATAATCGTGTGGGTGGCTCTCCTCTCTGTCCCCCTTCTCGTCATCTGTTACCGCCTCATAAAGGCTTGGGAAGAAGCATCCCGTCGGGTGGAAAGTGCGGGGTAAGCTTTGGGCTTCTTCCTGCCTCTTCTAAGCAAAGCCGCTTTAAGCAAGCCTGGCAGGACGGTGCGCCAGGCTTGGTGCAGCTTTTCCCCTTCCTCTCTGCTGAGTTCATATCCCCCAAACCTCTCTTTAACATATAACCCCACCAGGGTCAAGATGGCTTCGGCTCTCTCGGGTGTCAGCCTGGATAAAATGCCCGCATATTCATAGGGGGTGTGGTAGGGCTGAGGCTTACAACCTGCCAGTTGGCCTAGCCGTTGCAAACGTAGGTAAAAGCGGGCAGCTAAACTCAGGTGAGCAGGTTCCAAGTATCTCCAGGCCAGCCAGCCCAAAAGGCTCGCTGCTGCCAGGAACCACAGCAAGTTCCGCAGCCAGCCAGGAGGCCTTAACCTGGATAAGAAAGCCTGCCAATTCTCCGGTTGAACCTCTGGCAGAGCGGGAGGATTCGCCTCGGTCGGAAGCTCGACATCTTCAGGGATATGGTTATGGCGGTCAGGGCGTCTCGTCTCCAGGCTGCCTTCACCTTCGGCGGGCCTTATTATAGGCGGCTGGGCCGAGGTGGGCTCAAATTCCACCCACCCATATCCGGGGAAAAACACCTCCACCCAGCTGTGGGCGTGCTTATCCCGGACCTTCCACCTTTTGAGGGAAAAATCATACTCGCCCCGGGCATATCCCGAGGCAAGGCGAGCCGGGATTCCCACTGCCCTTGCCATCACCACCATAGCCGAAGCGTAGTAATTGCAATACCCCTCCCTAAGGTCAAAGAGGAAATAATCAACCGCATCTCGGCCTTCAGGTGGGGGAGGGATGTCCTCGTTGTAAGCGATGTTGTTCCGCAGATAGCGCTCTATAGCCGTTGCCTTATCGTAAGGGTTATCATAAGGTGCAGTGAGCTCACGGGCGAGGGATTTTACCCTTTCGGGCAATTCCGGCGGTAGCTGAAGGTAGCGGGAGGTCACCCATTCGGGATAATCGGTGCCCGCTTTGCGGAGGCTCTTCTCCCCAGCCCGGCTTATCAGAGAGACCACTTTATATGCTTTCCCTTCGGGGAGGGGGCGGCGGCTGTAGAGGAGCGATGGCTCTATGATGATGCTGCCATCATCTTGGGGGATTTCCATAACATAAGCAAAGGCCGGTATTATCACCCGCACCGGTTGATACACGGCGAACAGCAGGCTCCCCTGGGGTTCTACGATGTAATACGTTTGGGTGAGAGGGGCACGCATCTTGAAAGAGGGCATCGGTGGATAGTCACCCGCCCCCAGGGGTATTTCAATCTCATCGGTGTTAAGCCAGCCTCTCCCGGTGTAGAAATCGTAGCTGGCTGCTTTCCAATATCGCCCCAGGAAAGGAGGGTCAGTCTCCACTTCCATTATCAGCCTCTCTCCTAACCCAACAGGGCCGCCCAGGGGTAATTCTTTTCCGAAGGCTATGGGGCTGTTTCCCCTCGAACGGTAACCCCGCAGGGAGGAGAAGAGGCGGTTCCATTCATTCTGCACTCGCTCCCAGGGCTTTTGGAGGGAATGGAGCAATCCTGCTTCGTGGGTTGGGGTTTCCATAGAAGGAGCTAGCCAGGTTAAAATGAGGAGCAAAGCAATGAAGGTTGCGCCGTAACGGAAGAAATCAAAACCTATGTAGGGGGTATAGCCAACTTTATTGGATGCCCAGGCCCGTTCCTGTTCTTTGAAATTCAACCAAAGGATTAAGGCGAAGGCTGTGAGGAGGTAGAGCAGCAGGTAAGGTCTGAGTTTAGGAGGGCCATAATAGAGGTTGATGATGATGTTTATACCTCCCGGGATGATAGCCAGCCAGGCATCGCCCCTGCGGAAAAGTTGCCATACCGAGAAGACGGCAATCCACCACAGGATGAGGCCCAGGGCTAGGATAAAGATGAGGGCATCGCTTCCGGGCCGGCCTTTCATAACTTCCTGGAGCCAATAGCCTATCCGATAGGATAGATTTATCAAGCGGTCGTGCCAGGAGAGGCGCTCTGGTAGCAGGGTGGATACGGTGAGGCAGGTGAAGAAAGTGCCAGTGATAAAGCTGTGGAGATGAGCCAACTTCCCAGGCCAGCGGCTTACGCTCAGCATCGTCCCTAATATCACGCCGCCAGCGGCGATGAGGGAGAGCACACTGAGACCTCGGGTCCATTCGGCAGCCATTATGCACCAGGCTACAATCAGGTTGAGCCACAGCACGAGGAACCAGGCTATCCAGTTAAAATAACCTGTCCGCCTCAAACGGTTCTCTTCCATCGCTCTTTCTCGGAGAGGCGAGGCAATATGCCCCTGCTTATGAGGGCTCTCTCGATCATCGCCTCCAGGTTGGCTTTCTCCTGAGCCTTTATCACGGCCAACTCATGGGCACGGGTAAGCACATAAGGGTACCCTCCTGTGAGCTCCCCCTGCTTGAGGATAGCACCGTGGGCGAAGTCCAGCAACTCTCGGTTCTCAGCTACCCAACGGGGCACCTCAATGCGGGCTATTTCGCCGCCCGTGTTGAGGTAAAAGTAAAAGATGCGGTGTGGTCCATAGTGGTCATTGACAGGGGATGGGCTCTCGAAGAGGGCAGAGCGTTGACCGGGCTTGAGGAGGAGCCGGAAGATGGCTGCATCGGTCAGGCGACCCCATTGTTTGCGTGCTGTTCCCTCTTGAAAGGCTTCCACACCCAGCGAGGCTACCCTCAGCAAATCCACGACCTCGGTGTACCGAGGGCGGCTGGTGAACCCCGCCAGAGCAGCCCCGGCCTTCCTTATGCGCTCCATCTCCTTGAGGTAAACCCGCACTTTATCCAGGTGCTTTTCCCGCTCCTCTTCCAGAACCCACAGGATGAGGGTGCCATCGGCAAGGGCCAGCAAGGGCGAATCATCCTTGCAGTTCTGCACCTGTTCGGCCAGTTCTCGCATCTCAGCGATGTCCCGTCGCACATCCAGCAGATTGCCCTGCACCAGCCTCTGGCCTTCGTATAGGTCCTCATCCCGGTAATACAGGGTGGGGATGCTGCGGGTTTGAGGGGTTTGACCGCTGCCGTGGCGGAAGACGATGCTCCCCACGTTGATCACGTAATAAAGGGCTATGCCATGACGGTCGGGTTGAATCTGTGAGCCATCAGCGGCAATGACGGTAAAGGTATCAGGAGGCGAAGGGGGAAGCCCCACGTAATCGAGAGGTTCCCAGGCAGGTATGGCAGCCTGAAGCCCCTTGATCTTAAGGCGCAGGGATTCGCCCTTGGCGGCGAACTGGTGAAGGACTTCCCTTGCCTCTCTGGCCGCCTGCTGGTAAAGTTGGCGAGATTCCGCAACCTCCCGGCTTAACTCTTCAATTTCGGGAATCAGCGGAGCAAGGGGCAAACTCATAGGGTAGAACCCTCTCCCTTCTTTATGCTAAACTGGAGTCTGACGATTTTGAAAACGTGCAAAAAGCTTAAAAGCGGACGCAGATTCTCGCAGGCTTCGCACGCAGATTTCTAATATTTTCAAGGATTATCTGAGAAAATCTGCGTGAATCTGCGTCCAAAGTAAGATTCGCCAGAGTCCA
>DRAO01000195.1 GCA_011041825.1 Chloroflexota bacterium | reverse complement strand
GGGTTACGATGGAACCACCAGCCTCGCCCCGGGTAGGGCGGTGCAAGGGGGTGTAATTGACCAGGGGGGCATCGGCCACCACTATTCCGGCGGCGTGGGTGGAAGCATGCCGTGCCACCCCTTCCAGCCTCTTGGCCGTTTCGATTAGCTTCTGGATGTAATCGCTCTCCTCATAAAGCTCCCTCAGGCGAGGGGAGTGGCTCAGGGCGTAATCTATGGTAACCTTAGGACCGGGGGGAATCATCTTGGCGAGGCGGTCCACCTCCCCGGGGGGCAGGTCCATAGCTTTGCCCACGTCCCTGATGGCTGCCTTGGCTCCCATCGTCCCAAAGGTGATAATCTGAGCCACCCGGTCTGAGCCGTATTTCTCCACCACATACTGGATGACCTCATCCCGACGGTCATCGGGGAAGTCCATATCAATATCGGGCATAGTGACCCGCCCCGGGTTGAGGAAGCGCTCGAAGATGAGCCCGTGCTTGAGGGGGTCGAGTTCAGTAATCCCCAGGCAATAGGAGACCATACTGGCTGCCGCTGAGCCACGTCCTGGTCCTACCAAGATGCCCCGGCTCTTGGCGAAACGCACTATATCCCATACGATGAGGAAATAGTTATCGAAGCCCATATTGTGGATGACTTCGAGTTCGTAGTTGAGGCGCTGTTCGATTTCGGGGGTGATTTTCTCGTAGCGCTTCTTGAGCCCTTCCCGGCACAGGTGCACCAGGTAGGAGTGGGGGGTGTAGCCCTCTGGCACGGGGAAATCCGGCAGGTGGAAGACCTTCTCCTCCAGCACGACATTGCACATCTCGGCGATACGCAGGGTGTTCTCGATGGCTTCGGGGACTTCCGAGAAGAGCTGGGCCATCTCCTCCGGCGACCGCATATAATAGGAAGTGCCGCTCATCCGCATCCGGTTGGGGTCTGAAATCAGGGAGTTGGTCTGGATGCAGAGGAGGATGTCCTGGTAAGGGGCATCCTCGGGACGCAGGTAATGGATGTCGTTGGTGGCTACGAGGGGGATGTCCAGTTCCCTGCTCATCGCCACCAATTCCCGGTTAACCTCCTCCATCTCGGGGATGTCGTGTTCCTGAAGCTCCAGGTAGAACCCCTCGGGGCCGAAGACCTCCTTGTACCAAGCGGCTACCCGGCGGGCCTCGTCCTTACGCCCTTCCAGGATAAGCCGGGGGATTTCCCCCGAGCCGCAAGAGGATAAGGCGATGAGCCCCTGGGAATGGGCCGCCAGGTAGTCCTTATCCACCCGGGGCTTGTAATAGAAGCCCTCAAGCTGGGCGGCGGTGGCGATTTTCATCAGGTTCAGGTACCCGGTGTTATCCCGGGCGAGCAACACGAGGTGGTAAGAGTTCTTATCCCGGTCGTGCATACTCCGGGGGGCGAGGTAAATCTCGCAACCGATGATGGGCTTAAGGCCCCGTTCCCGAGCTTTCAGGTAGAACTCCACCGCCCCGTACATAACCCCATGGTCGGTAATGGCCAAGGCGGGCATCCCCATCTCAATGGCAGCCTGGATCAACTGGTCTATATGCGGGAGCCCATCCAAAAGGGAGTATTCGCTATGGGTGTGGAGATGCACAAAGGTGCCCATTTGGCCTGACCCTGCTGTTATTGCTGGGGAATATTATACCACAACTTCACGTATGCGGCGTGGATTTCAAGCACATATCCGCTATGGCAGGGAGCACCTTCGCCACATCATCATGGATGACCACATCGGCCACCGCATCGGCGTAGGTGCTCTGGAGGTTTACCACGATGAGCCTGGCGCCCTTCTGGTACGCAAGGGTGGGCAACTCGGCAGCCGGATAGACTTCGAGGGACGAGCCTGCTATCAGCATCACGTCACACCGTTGTACCTCTCCTAGGGCTTCTAGGAACACGCCTTTTGGGAGGGATTCGCCGAAGAGGACCACACGGGGTTTAAGGATGCCGCCGCATTCACAGCGAGGTACCTCATCGGAGTTCAGGTATTTTTCCCACAAACCCTCGGTAGGGACGATGCGGCGACACTTCATACACTGGGCTTCCCGAAGGTGGCCGTGGAGTTCCAGAACCCGCTTGGAGCCTGCCTTCTGGTGGAGGTTATCAATGTTCTGGGTGATGACAGCCTTGAGGAAGCCCGCCTCTTCCAGGCGGGCGAGAGCTATGTGGGCGGGATTGGGTTCGGCTTCCAGGAGGGTGCGCCCCAGGGGTCGGAACCAGTCGAAGAATCTCTTGGGGCGGAGGCGGAAAGCGAAGATGGAAGCCACCAGCATAGGATTCACCTTCTCCCACAGGCCACTGCCGGGGCTACGAAAGTCAGGGATGCCAGAAGGGGTGCTTATGCCTGCCCCGGTAAGGGCAACCGCATAATTGGATGAACGGATAATCTGCGCCGCCTTCTCTATTTCCTTCATAGGGGGTTCCCCTTAGGTAATTGCCTTCACTAGCTACCTGACTAGCCATCTGGCACTTTTACGAAGCTGGGCTCAAAATGTCCGGGAGCTGGAAACTCCCGGCTAAGAATCTGGAAGCGGATTGAAAACCCGCTAATTCTCAGCCGGGTGATTCATCGCCCGGCGGGTGGGCTGCGTAAATCTGCTTCAGGGGAGCAAGTCAAAAGTGTCGGGTAGCTAGGCTACCTGAGATTTTTTGCCAGCCTTTAAGCCGGGAGCCAGAAGCACCTCAAATAGCCTGCTTCCAGCAGGCTTCGCATCCTCAGGCCGAAGCTTTTAGCTCCGGCCTGAGCTTGCCCGACGCACGCCACATCGTATAGGGTAGCTTCGCCGCCCTCAAAGGGATGGCTTTCCCCGTTTAGAAGAGCCTTGCCTGACGGGGCTGGGCCGATATTTCCTTGCCCGAAGCCACCAGGTGCGCTAACCGGGTTGGCTCAGGGAGGCGATGTCCCTTGCAGCAATTCAGGATAATTTCCCTGGCCGAATCCAGGTCAATCCTGTGTCCTATAGAGATGTAAAGGGGATTGGTCTTCTCCTTAGTCCTGAGGACAATCCCTATCACTTCATCGCCATCGTAGAGGTGCACATAGGAGCCTTTCTCCAAACCCGGCTCATAGTGGGTGCCCCAGAGACGGGATTTGGCACAGCCTATGGAAGGCTTATCGAAGATGAGGCCGATGTGTGTGGCTATGCCCATTCGACGGGGATGGGCTAACCCCTGCCCATCGAAGATGAGGACATCAGGTTCAATGTGGAGCTTCTCCAGGGAGGCTATAACAGCCGGGCCTTCCCGGAAGGCAAGGAGGCCGGGTATGTAGGGGAATTTCACCGGCACCCGGGCTAAGGCCGTTTCCAGGACCTCCATTTCAGGGTACTTCAAGACCACCGCAGCGGCTATGGCTTCATCCCCTTTGAAGCCCACATCAATCCCTGCCACCGCTTTGATCTCAGCAAACGTCTTCTCCTTTATTATCCGGGATGCCAGCTCCTTCTGTAACTCCTGAGCCTCCTTTGGCGATAAATCCCACCTGTGCTGAATTACCGGTCTCACTGGTCTTCCCCTCTATTGTTTGATTAACTGGACGATTGCCTTTATCTGGTCTGAGACAAGGGACCCGGGCCCCAGGAGCACAGCGGGGATGCCCTCTTTTTCCGCCTGGTGGAAGAGCTCAGGCGCTGGGGGTATCACCACCTGTATGGAGTGCTTCAGGATTTCCTCCGCTTCAAGCTTGGTAAATGCCATCTGAGAGCGGGTGCGGTTCACGAGCACCACTATAAGTTTGATCCCCCTTATGCCAAATTTCTCCAGCTCCTTGATCAGTGAAGCGCCCATCCTGAGGGCCAGGGGGTCGGATTCGGCAACCATAACCACCTTGCTGGATTCCCTGAGGATGTAATCTATCCCCTTGGTGAAGCGGGTTCCCGCATCTATGAGAAGGTAATCGGCCATTGTGCTTAACGTATAAACCAGCTTCTCCACAAACTCCGGGGAAACCTCCTCGGTTGAGAAGTCTGGATATATGGAGGGAAACACCCGGAGTCCAGTGGGGTGGAGGTTAAAGAAGGATTCCACGGCGGCTTCGGTTAAGTCCTCAGGCTTCACCCGCAAGAAGGAAGGGTCAACCCTTGCGATGGTGAAACCCAGCTGGTTGGCTACGGCAAGGCCATAGGGCTGTAAATCCAGAAGGATGGTGGAAGGGCCCTCCTTAGCGAGCATTACCCCCACGTTAACGGCCACCGAGGTAACCCCTACCCCTCCTTTGGCCCCCACAAATGTGATTAATTTCCCCCTGGTTACTTCCACGGGGGCGGCCCGGGAGAGCAGCACCTTTACCCTGGCGGTTAACTCGGCGGGAAGCACCGGCTTGGTGACGTAATCATCAGCCCCAGCTTCAAAGCCTGCTATCTTGTCCTCCAGCATAGCTTTGGCTGTGAGCATAATCACCGGCACTTTAGCCGTATCGGGATTGGCCCGGATGCGGCGGCATACTTCGTAACCATCCATCTCAGGCATCATTATGTCGAGGATGATGAGGTCCGGCTTCTCTTTCCTGAGGATTTCAAGGGCTTCCTTCCCGCTTAAAGCAGGGATTATCTCATAACCTTCCTTATGCAGGATATAACCCATTAATTTTACCGCCTTTGGGTCATCATCAACGATAAGGATTTTAGCCATCTCTTTCTCCTCACAATTGCTTTCGTGGCGGGGTTATGCAGGAGGCAACGCCCTCAACAGGGGCTTGGAGGTGTCCTCCCAACTCCCAATTCAAGGCAGCAGATGCGTAGCATAAGAAAGACGCCTCTTTGCTTAACACTTTAACACAAAAAGGGAAACTTGGCAAGCCTTCAATGGCGGAAATGCCGCCGACCTGTGAACGCCATAGCAATGCCAGCTTTAGGAGCGGAGAAATTATAATGTAGCGATAATCAACGGGGTTCTCCAAATCAAAAGAGTTTGCCTTCTGGGGAAGCTATGTTATAATTCCGACACCTGAAGACCGAGGATTTAAGGAGGGAGGTTTGGAAGAAAGGTGGGCTGTCGTGGGAGCATCCACCTCGGGACTCTTTGCCGCCCTGAATCTGGCTCAGGCGGGCATACCGGTAGACCTCTATGAGGCTGAGGTGGATTGGCAACCAACCCCCCGCACCCTTATCGTCACGGCGGAGATAGAGAGGGTTTTCGGTGAGAACCTAAATGATGCCCTCCTCAACCGGATTTCCCGTTTCGAACTCGTTTCAAAAGGTGCGGTGGCCACTATTATGTTAAGGGAACCCGATTTGGTGATTGATAGGGCAAGGTTTATGCACCTGTTGGCCCGGCTGGCTCAGGAGAAGGGAGCCCGGCTGCATTTCGGCTACCATCTGGAGGCGGTAGAACCCGAAGGG
>DRAO01000453.1 GCA_011041825.1 Chloroflexota bacterium | reverse complement strand
CTTTCCATACCTCTTTCCGAGGGTGTTGAAAAACTCCGGGGTTGGAAACCACTCCGCAGGCTAGGGATAGAAAAAAGGGAGTGTTTTCTCGTGCGGGGGCGAAGCCCCCGCACGAGAAAACACTCCCTTTTTTCTATCCCTGGCCTGCGGAGTAGTTTCCAACCCCGGAGTTTTTCAACACCCTCGGAAAGAGGTATGGAAAGGATTTGCTCCAGATAGCAACGTCTTGTATAATTCCCCTGAGACCTATGCAATTGCGGAAAGGGGGAATCAATGCCAAGGTCATCTCGGATTGCGGGGTTCTACAAGCTGGGCATAGAGGAGCGAGTTCGGATGGTGGCTCAGTGGGCAGGGTTGGATGAGGAGGAGAAGCATCTTTTAGAGAGGAGCCTCTCCCTGGAGCAGGCCGACCGGATGATTGAAAATGTGGTGGGGATTTACCCCCTGCCGCTGGGCATAGCTGTGAATTTCCTCATCAATGGGAGGGATTACCTGATACCAATGGCTTTGGAGGAGCCCTCTGTGGTGGCGGGCCTGAGTTACGCTGCCAAGCTGATAAGGGAGGGAGGGGGGTTCAAAGCCGAGAGCACCGAACCGATAATGATAGCCCAGGTTCAGGTGCTAGATGTGGAGGATATGGCTCAGGCCAAGGCCAAGATTATGGCTGCTAAGGATGAAATCCTGGCCTTAGCCAACCGGAAGCACCCCACCATCGTATCCCTGGGAGGAGGAGCCAAGGGGATAGAGTTCCGGGAGTTCCCCGAAACCCCCGTTGGGCCTATGTTAGTGGTTCACATCCTCTATGATACAAGGGATGCGATGGGGGCTAATGCCCTCAACACTGCTGCCGAAGCAGTCGCTCCCCTCATCGAGCAAATCACGGGGGGACGGGTTGTGCTCCGAATACTATCTAATTTGGCTGACCGGCGCTTGGCCAGGGCCTGGTGCCGAATCCCCTGGCAGGCTTTTGAAGGGAAGGAAGTTCCCGGCAGGGAGGTGGTGAAAGGCATAGTGGAAGCTTGGGCCCTGGCTGTGGTTGACCCTTATCGGGCGGCCACACACAACAAAGGGATAATGAATGGGATTGATGCCGTAGCAATAGCCACCGGCAACGATTGGCGGGCGATAGAAGCCGGAGCCCATGCTTATGCCGCCAGGGGAGGACGCTACACTTCCCTTACCACCTGGAATCAGACCCCGGAAGGGGATTTGGAGGGGACCATTGAATTGCCACTGGCTGTCGGTACGGTTGGAGGGGCGACCAGAGCTCACCCGCTTGCGAGGGTTTGCCTCAAAATCCTGGGGGTAAAATCGGCCAGGGAGCTGGCAGAAGTTATGGCCTGCGTAGGCCTGGCCCAGAACTTGGCTGCATTAAGGGCACTGGCTACCGAGGGCATCCAACGGGGGCATATGAAGCTCCACGCCCGTCAGGTAGCTATGGCCGCCGGAGCCGCCGGGGAACTGGTGGATGCGGTAGCTGCCCGTCTGGTACAGGAAGGGGACGTGCGCCTTCAGAGGGCAAAGCAGATACTTGAGGAGCTTAGACAGGGTTAATCAGCCTTGTGCTCCTCTTTTGGCTCTTCTTCTTCATCCAGCCCAGCTGAGGCCCGGCGAAACTCCCTGATGCTTTTACCAAGGGCTCCGCCAAGCTCCGGCAGCTTTCCTACGCCGAAGATGATGATGATAATCACCAGGATTATAAGCAACTCAGGAAGACCCAGGTTTGGCAATGCTACCTCCCTATCACACTGATGCTGAACAAATTATAGCACACTTCGTCTGGAGATACAAGCTTGATGCTTTATCTCACCGTGATGCTCCCTTTTCTCCCATAGGAGGCTCAGAAGTCGATGAGAGGGCGAGAACTCATCCGACGGTATTTGCTCAAATTAACAGGCCCTTTGCTCAGCCGAGGCGCATCTGAAACCATCCTCCCGCAGCCATCTAACATCCTCGTTATACGCCCTGATCACCTGGGTGACCTGCTCTTCGCCACGCCTGCATTGCGGCTTTTACGCCACTCCTTTCCCGATGCGCACATAACCTGTCTTATAGGCCCTTGGGGGGAATCCGTACTGAGGGGGAACCCCCATCTGGATGAAGTGCTCCTCTGTCCTTTTCCCGGCTTCACCCGCCAACCCAAGCCTTCATTGCTGCAACCTTATGCGCTTTTACTCACGCTTGCTCGGGAACTGCGTACCCGGGGCTTCGATACGGCCCTCATCCTGCGGTTTGACCATTGGTGGGGGGCAATTTTAGCAACCCTGGCGCAAATCCCCCATCGCATTGGCTATGCCATCCCCGAGGTCAAGCCCTTTTTAAGTTATGCCGTGCCCTACGAGGGCAAAACCCACGAGGTGGTGCGAAATCTCTTGCTGGTGGCCGAGTTGGCCGGGGTGAAACTGGAGGATGTGACCCCGGAAAAATACCCCCTGGAATTCCATTTTACCCCCGAGGACGCCGCCTACGTGGATAAGCTCGCAGGCCCAGGGCCTTTCGTGGCCATCCATCCGGGGGCTGGCTGGCCTGTGAAGCTATGGCTCCCTGAAAAGTGGGCAGCGCTGGCCGACGCAATCGCCCAGAAATGGCACAGAAAGGTTGTGCTTACCGGCTCTGCTTCAGAACGACCTTTGACGGAGGAGATAGCAAGGCGGATGCGGTCCCATCCCCTTAACCTGGGAGGGCGCACTACCATAGGGCAGCTGGCGGCTTTGTACAGCCGCTGTGAATTGGTCATTGGCTGTGATAGCGGCCCCCTCCACCTGGCCGTAGGGGTGGGCGTGCCCACAATCCACCTTTACGGCCCCGTTGACCCCGAACTTTTCGGCCCTTGGGGACCGAAGGAACGCCATCGGGTGGTGAGGGCTGATATGGAATGCATCCCCTGTAACCGTCTGGATTACCGGGACGAAGAACTCTCAGCCCATCTCTGCGTCAAAGCCATAACCGTGGAACAGGTCTTGGCGACGGTTGAGGAGATTCTGACACCATCCTCTGGAGGTTTCTATGGACATCCTGAGCGGTCTAAATGAAGCTCAACGGGAGGCGGTAGAAGCGATAGAAGGCCCGGTGTTGGTATTAGCCGGGCCAGGGAGTGGCAAGACCAAGGTGTTGGTGCATCGGATTGCCTATCTGATAAAGATATGCGGCCTGGAACCATACAACATTATGGCCGTAACCTTCACCAATAAAGCTGCCAGGGAGATGAAAGAGCGACTTTACAAGCTCTTAGGGCGGAGGGTCGAGAGGCTCACCATCGGCACTTTCCACGCTATCTGTGCCCGCATCCTTCGCCGGGATGGAGAAGCCATTGGCGTTCCATCATCTTTCGTCATCTACGATACTGACGACCAATTGAGCCTGGTGCGCCAAGCTGTACGGGAATTGAACCTGGATGATAAACTCTACCGCCCCCCAGCCCTCCTCTATGCCATCTCCAGGGTCAAAAGCGAGCTCATCGGCCCCGATGAGTTCACCTCTCAGACCTACTGGCAGGAGGTTATGCGGCGGGTCTACGAACGCTATCAGGAGTTATTAAAGACGCACAAAGCCCTCGACTTCGATGACCTATTGGTCTACACGGCCCGGCTCTGGCGGGAGCATCCTGAAATCTTGGAAAAATACCGACGGCGGTACATCCAGATTCTGGTGGATGAATTCCAAGACACCAATATGGCCCAATATGAACTGCTGCGGCTCCTGGCCGAAAAGCACCGCAACATATTCGTGGTGGGTGATGAGGACCAATCCATATACCGCTTCCGGGGAGCCGATTGGCGCAATGTCCTGCGGTTTAAAGAGGACTTCCCTGAGGCCAGGGTTATCTTGCTGGAAAAAAACTACCGCTCCACTCAGACCATACTGGACGCCGCCCAGAGCATCATCTCTCGCAACCCTCACCGCACCCCTAAGAAGCTATATACCGACAAAGGCCAGGGGCTCCCGATAATTGTTTTTGAGGCGTACGATGAGGTTGAAGAAAGCGAATTTGTGGTGGGCGAGATACAGCGCCTTATCGCCAGGGGGCTCTACAGCCCTGGCGACTTTGCAGTGATGTACCGCACCAATGCTCAATCTCGCACCCTTGAAGAGGCCTTTCTCCGTCGGGGAATGCCTTATCAACTGGTGGGAGCTACCCGCTTCTATGAGCGCAGGGAAATCAAGGACGTGCTGGCCTACCTGCGCCTGGCTCATAACCCCTTCGACGATATGAGTATGCAGCGCATCATAAACGTTCCCCCACGAGGGATAGGCGCACAGACCCTCAAAGCTCTCCAGCGCCTCGCCGAGGAGAGAAGCATCCCCCTTTATACGGCCCTTCAACTTATCCGGGATGATCAGAAGAGCGCAAACTTTCCCTCCCGACTTCGCCCTCAATTGGTTGCCTTCCTGGAATTGGTGGAAGACCTGATAAGGGCCAAGAAGGAAATGGACATCTTGCACTTCCTGGATTACATCCTCAATAAGACCGGCTATGCGGAATACGTGCAAGATGGTACCGAAGAGGGTTATGACCGCTGGAGCAACATCCAAGAGCTTCGGACAGTGGCCGCCGAATATGCCCACCTTCCTCCGGAGGAAGGGCTCACCGCTTTCTTAGAAGGCGTGGCATTGGTCTCGGATGTGGATAACCTGAAGGAGAAAGTCGAAGCCCCCGTACTCCTCACATTACATATGGCCAAAGGGCTGGAATTCCCGGTGGTGTTCATCGTAGGTATGGAAGAGGGCATCCTCCCCCATAGCCGCTCTTACGATGACCCCGAGGAAATGGAGGAAGAACGTCGCCTTTGCTATGTGGGCATCACCAGGGCTATGGAGAGGGTATATTTGGTTCACACCTTCCGCCGCACCATTTACGGTGAGAATTCCCCTACCACCCCTTCTCGCTTCCTCAGGGAAATCCCGTCCTATCTCCTCCGGCCTTACAGCGATGATATAGACATAGAAGAGAGCAAAGTTGCTAAGCCAAGGCCGGTCCAGGCATCGTTTAAGCCCGGCGAGAAGGTGCATCACCCCAAATTTGGAGAAGGGATAGTGGTGGATAGCGTGGTTAAGGATGGGGAGGAAGAAGTAACGGTGGCTTTCGTAGGTAAAGGGGTTAAACGGTTGCTGGTGAGGGATGCAAAGCTGGAGAAGGTATAGGCCCTGCCTTTGTGCGGCTTTTGCTCGGAACACAAAGTTCGAGCGAGATAAAAACCTGATGCTCCGCCAGCACAAGGCTGGCGGTATCCTGATACCCCCGCCCTCGTGGCGGGGGAGCATCAGTTCAAACTCCGCTCGGCACCTGGTGTGCCGAGCGAATCAAAATTTTCAGATACGTTCTTAGCTACCGCACAAAGGCAAGGTTACATTTAAGG
>DRAO01000100.1 GCA_011041825.1 Chloroflexota bacterium | reverse complement strand
TAATAGAAGTGCGAACTATGCCGTTAAGCTCCACCAACCCATCCCTCACAGAGACACTCACCGGGCAATGGCTTTCCCTCAACGGGGGATAGGAAAAGAGCAGGTCTTCTACCTGATTTCTAATGGTGTCGGGATTCCTGTGTCCTGCCATATTTCACCTCCCCTTCTTAACCTGGCATTTTACTGCATCGCTAGATGCCTATTATCTGCATAATCTCTCCGGTGAATTCGGCCAGAGCCTCCTTGGCCTCTTTGTTCATTCCGGCTAGATAGCTCTGGAATTTCACCGAATAGCGCAAAAGGGCTTGCGAAAGGGACCAATTGAACCTCTCAGCCATTGCCAGGCCAAACATAAGCCCCGCAAGGGCATTAAGGCCCTTTTCCCCTGGGAGACCCAGGTTTCGGAGTTGCTTGAAGAAATCCTGTTCCACAGCCATCTTCCGGAGCCGGTGGAGGATTAGCATAACCGCTGTTATCAGGTCAGCCATAAAGAGGAGAGGAGATGTCCGCTCCGGGAGGTGACGCAGCAATTGTTCCATAACCCCCTCAAAGTCCCTCTCCCTGGCTTCCTTAAGGGTCCTGATAATTTGCGCCCTGGCCTCCTCCCATTCACGCCCTATGGGGGTGTCCAATAAGGTCTGGCGCAACAGTATGAAAGCCTCTCGGCTGGGGTAGAAGAGCACACTGGAACGACCAGGCTTCCCGGTAATGACGTACTCTCTGGTTACCAGGCCTCGTTCTTCTAAAAGGCGTAGCATCTCATAAGCAGTTACGTTGCCTATCCCCAGCCTCCTGGCCACCTGAGTATAGTGAAGGGGCTTCTGGAATTCACGGTACAGGTCAACGAATTTGCTCAGGAATTCTCTTTGTCTCCGGGTTAACTTCACTTTCCCCTTCTCCCGCCCAATGCTCAGCAGTGGGCCAGGGCTAAAAGCCCCGGCCCTCTCTCCGTTGAGGTTTATGCCAAGGGGCAACTTCGCCAACCACGGTTAAAAGGAATGTTGCTCGATGTTTCGAAATCCCGAAAAAAGCGAAAAATATTATAACAGTAGAGGCTCGCTATGTCAAGCGATGAAACGATATCCACGCAAGGGGAGGATTTACCTTGCATACCGGCAGAGTTTAATATATAATGGGTGGGCATTTTTCAAGACCTTTAGGAGGACGTTATGAATCAGGGTCGTACTGAGGTTACCCTCAGCCGTGACCTGCGCCTGACGGACATCACGATGATAGGCATTGGGGCAATGATAGGCGCTGGCATTTTCGTGCTGACTGGTTCAGCAGCAGGGGCTGCGGGGCCAGCTTTGGTGCTGGCTTTTCTGCTCAATGGCCTGGTCACCAGTTTAACCGCTATGGCTTACGCTGAGTTGGGCTCCTGCTTCTTCGAGGCAGGCGGTGGATACCTCTGGGTTAAAGAGGGGTTGGGAGGAACCCCTGGTTTCCTCAGCGGCTGGATAAGCTGGTTTGCCCACTCCGTAGCCTGTAGCCTCTATGGGCTGGGGTTTGGACGCTTCGCTACGGAATTGTGGATGATGGCAGGGCTGCCTACTTTGGGCCTTGAGGTACATCAGATGACCCTCTTTTTTATGACTGTAATTATCCTTGTTTTCACCTTCATTAACTTCCTGGGTGCATCTGAAACAGGCCTTGTGGGCAGCATAATAACCACCACCAAGGTGATTATCCTGCTGCTGTTTGCTTTCTTCGGTTTTAAGGCAATGCTGGGTACACCCGACTGGACCACCCGCTTCAGCAGTAATTTCTTCCCCAAGGGGATGAGAGGGGTTTTCACCGCAATGGGCCTTACCTTCATTGCCTTTGAAGGCTACGAGATTATCGCCCAATCAGGGGAGGAGGTGAAAGACCCAGGACGTAACATTCCCAGGGCTATATTCATATCCATAGGCATTGTGGTCGTCATCTATATCCTGGTGGGCATAGTATCCATCGGCGCTGTGATTCCACCCGAAGGAATGACGGTGTGGGATTATCTGGGGCAGAAGAAGGAAATCGCCGTTGTGGAAGCTGCCAGGCAATTTATGCCTTACGGGAGGGTTCTGCTGCTCTTGAGCGGCTTGGCCTCCACCGCATCAGCTCTCAATGCCACTATATACTCATCATCTAGGGTTTCCTTCGCAATGGGGCGTGACCGTAATCTACCTGCGGTGTTCGGGCAAGTGCATCCCACCCGGCATACCCCTCATTGGGCCATCTGGATTTCAGGGTTCCTCGTCCTGGCGATGGCCTGGGCTTTGCCCATTGAGGATGTGGCCAGTGCTGCTGACATATTGTTCCTGCTCCTCTTCATCTTCGTCAACATCACCGTCCTGACGATGAGGAACAGGCGCCCTGATCTTAAGCGGGCGTTTAAGGTGCCGTGGATGCCTTTCACTCCCATCTTGGCCATCCTTGCTAACCTCTTCCTGGCCGTGAATATGTTCCGCTTTAGCCCTACTGCCTGGTATGTCATCTTAGCTTGGTTAGCCCTTGGATTGCTGGCCTATTGGGGGTACTTCACAAAGCTGGAAGCTATGGAGAAGCCCAGCGAAGTCCTGCTGGAAGAGGTGCTCCTTTCTAAGAGGTATTCAGTGCTGGTGCCAGTGGCTAACCACCAACAAGCCCGCCTCCTGGGGCTCATTGGCTCTATCATTGCCAAAGTCCACGATGGTGAGGTGCTGGCCCTGCACGTGGCAAAGGTGCCCCCTCAGCTCTCCCTCTATGATGGCCGTCTCTTCCTCAAAGAGGGCCGTCCCCTCTTAGAGGCTGTTATCCAAGAAGCCAAGGAATTGGATGTGCCGGTGCATACTATGATCCGGCTGGGCCGAAGTGTTCCTGAGGCCATCCGCAAAACCGCTGCTGAGAATGCCAGTGACCTCATCGTCCTGGGCTGGCCTGGTTATACCACTACTGCGGGGAGGCTTTTCGGGAGCGTTATTGACCCGCTTGCAGGCAATCCCCCTACTGACCTGGTCATCGTCCGATACCGAAAGCGACGCCCACTGCGGCGGATTCTTGTTCCCATAGCAGGCGGTGCTAATTCCCGCCTGGCGGCTCAATTGGCCTGCGATATGGCCCGGGTTAACCCTGAACCTATCATCCTGGTGGGCCTCCACGTGGTTCCCCCTAATGCCGATGCCGCTGCGAGGATGCGAGGGGAAAAGGCCATCCGCCAGGCCTTCAGCCACATAGAATGCCCCTGGGAAATCCTGATTGTAGAAGGGGAGGATATAGCTGAAACCATAGTTAAGGTAACGAAAGAGAAGGAATTTGACCTTATAGTCATCGGAGCCAGCGGTGAATCCCTGCTACGCACCATCCTTGTAGGGGATATTGCTACCAGGGTTGCCAAAGAAGCCCCCGTAACCGTTATGGTTGTCAAGAGGCGCACAAGCCCTATCAGGTCATTCCTACGGGAAGCCCTTTTAGAAGCTCCTGTGGAGGTAAGCGCAGGTGGTGAAGATAATATATCGGGATAAGGAATGGGAAGTAAAACCCGGGATAACGGTCAAGAAGGCCATCAAAGAAGCAGGGCTCTTGGTAGAAGCCGTGCTACCCATAAAAGACGGCAAGCTCATCACCGAGGATACAGTCCTCAAGGATGGAGATGTGGTTAAGTTGATAGCTGTAATTTCGGGAGGATAGCTACAGGCTTGCTTGGGAAGGAGAAGGAGAATGAAATGCCGTAAGTGTGGTGAGAAAGCAGTAATAAATATGCGTCATCATAAGCTGGCCCTGTGCCAGAAACACTACTTAGAATGGTTTATAGGTCAAGTTGATAAAACCATCAAGCGCTATCGGATGTTCAGGAAAAAAGACAAAATCCTCGTAGCCGTATCGGGGGGCAAGGACAGCCTTTCGCTTTGGGATGTGCTATTACGTTTGGGCTACAAAGCCGATGGGTTGTACATAAACCTAGGCATAGAAGGGGGGAATTACTCGGACATTTCCCTGGAGAAAGTGGAGAAATTTGTGGCTCAGCATCCGGGAGCCCACCTCCATATCGTGGACATCAAAACCCTCTATGGGAGGAGTGTGCCAGAATTGGCCCGGGAATCACACCGGGGAAAGCGGATTTGCGCCCTATGCGGGCTGGTTAAGCGCCATGAAATGAACCGGGTGGCTTACGAAGGAGGCTATTACGCCATTGCCACCGGGCATAACCTGGATGATGAGGTGGCTGTTCTCTTCGGCAACACCTTGCGCTGGCAGACCGGCTACTTAGCCCGTCAGGCCCCTGTCCTGCCTTCCACGCATCCGATGCTGGCTCGCAAAGTTAAACCTTTCTGCCGGATGTACGAGAGGGAAACAGCTGCCTATGCCATCTTGCAAGGTATTGATTACATCTACGAAGAATGCCCTTATGCGGTGGGCTCCACCTCTATTCTCTACAAAAATCTCCTAAATGAATTAGAGGAACAATCTCCGGGGAGCAAGTTAAGCTTTTACCTCTCTTTCCTCCAGGCCAAGGAAAACGAGCAAATCTGCTTTATGGGCGAGGAAGCCTCTCCGGAACTTCACCCTTGTGAGAAATGTGGTCAGCCTACTACTGCCCCAAGATATTGCGCCTTTTGTCGGGTGATATACAAATTAAGGGAAAATGGCATTTGAGCAGCGCTATCACGCCGCTCAAACGCCATAGCCCTTACTCCTTCAACACTTCCTGAAATGCCTTCGTCAACGCAGGCACCACATCGTACAGGTCCGCCACGATGCCGTAATCGGCCACTTTGAAGATAGGAGCCTCCGGGTCCTTGTTGATGGCGACGATGACTTTGGAAGTGCGCATACCGGCCAGGTGCTGGGCAGCGCCGGAGATGCCGCAGGCGATGTAGAGCTTGGGGTTCACGGTCTTGCCGGTCTGGCCCACCTGGTGGGAGTGATCAATCCACCCGGCGTCCACCGCCGCACGGGAGGCTCCCACCGCCGCACCGAGCACCTTCGCCAGCGCCCGGATGACCTCGAAGCCTTCGGGCTTGCCTAGGCCACGCCCACCGGAGACGATGATGTCGGCCTCGGTAAGTTCGATTTCCTCGCTCTCTTTCTTGAGGAAGTCCACCACCTTGGCCCGGACTTCGCCCACGCTCACCGGCAGCTTCTCCACCTCAGCCTGGCGGGATGCATCAGGCTCGGCGGGCGGGAAGACGTTGGGCCGCAGGGTCGCCATCTGAGGCGAAGTCTTGAGCTTGATGGTCTGGATGGCCCGTCCGGCATAGATGGGACGGGTGATGAGGAGCTTGCCGTCGCCGTCCACATCGAAGCTGGTGCAGTCGGAGGCCAGGCCCACACCCAGGCGTGCGGCCAGGCGTGGGGCCAGGTCCCTACCCTGGGTGGTGGCTCCGAGGAATACGACGGCGGGC